>NZ_JBSHDU010000003.1:0-122415 GCF_053616475.1 Streptomyces sp. NPDC055815
ACCTCGGCGTCGTGCGGCAGCACGGCCGCGATCGTCCCGCCGGAGACGGCGATCGACGCGGGCCGCGTCCCCTCCGGGGTGATGACGCGTGTCGAACGCAGGACGAGCTCTGTGTCGGACAAGGGATGTCCTCCTCTTCTGTCTGATTGCTTCCCCGACCGGAACGGACCGGAACGGCTGGACCGGCCGGACCGGCCGGACAGATCGGTGTCACGCCGTCCGCGGAGGCCAGTTGGCGATCTTCTTGGGGCGCGGCGTCGCGTACGTGCGTACCTTCGAGGTGGACAGGCCAAGCCGCCAGCGGGACCGTCCGGTCGAGGGTGGTGACGACGGAGTAGCTGCGGCCGAGGAACTGGGCGGTGGTGGCGGCGGCCTCGGTGATGTCGACGACCGGCACGTCGAGGAGTTCCTGCAGGCCTTCGCGGCCGTGCTCGCCGTATCCGGCCTGGATGACCGCGTCGAAGGACTGCGGGTAGGCGCGGACGGTCTCCATCACGGCGATCGCGGCGAGGTAGCTCTCGTAGTTTCCCTCGACGGACTCCGCTCCGAACTCCGGGGTCAGCGGGACGATTTCGGTGCCGGGCGCGGCCACGGCGGCGGCCTGCCAGCCGATCGCGTCGGTGATGGACTGCGTGGTGTTGACGTTGACGACGAGGATGCGCATGGGCCGGCCTCCCGTTGGTTCGGTTCGTTCGGCTCGGGGGGTCATTCGGCGTCGACGGCGATGGCCTCGCCGTCGACGTCCCGGATCGGCGTCGTGCGGTCCGCGACGATCGCGTACTCGTCGGCGCCGAGGATGGCGCCGACGAACCAGGAGAATCCGGCGACGGCGTGGAAGAAGGGCACGAGGGCGACGACCACGGCGACGGCGGCGCTGGGTACGAAGGCGGCGACGGCGCGCGGGTTGAAGCCGCGGCGGTAGTGGTACTCGCCCTGCGGGTGCTCGGTGTAGAGGTCGGGCACGTTGACCCGGGCCCTGCGCAGCAGCCAGTAGTCGGCCGTGATCACGCCGAAGAGCGGGCCGAGCAGGGCGCCGAGTCCGCCGAGGAAGTAGTTGACGGCGATCGGGCTGTTGTAGAGGTTCCAGGGCAGGATCACCAGGCCGATGACCGCGCTGACGACGCCCGCCCGCCGGAAGTCGAGCTTGCGCGGGAACAGGTCGATGAGGGCGTAGATGGGCGCGACAAAGTTGGCCAGGAGGTTGACGGCGACGGTCAGGGCGATCAGGGCGAGGGAGGCCGCCGCCAGGAGCGCCATGTTCGGGATGGTCCGGACGATGTCGGTGGGGCTGGTGATGACGCGGCCGTCGAGCTTGAACTGTGCTCCACTGAGGACCACCACGATGCCGGCGAAGAACAGCATGTTGAGCGGGATGCCGATGACGTTGCCGCGCACGATGGAGGCGCGGCTCTTGGCGGACCGGGTGGAGTCGCAGAAGTTCAGTACGAAGGTGCCGTAGACGACCACCCACAGCGCGGCGGCCTGGACGATCTGCAGCCACATCTCGCCGCCGATGAGCGGTGCGTCGATGGAGACGGCGATGGCGACGATGCCGCAGACGGCCGCGGGTATCTTCGCGCCCTTGATGCCGAAGGCGATGCGGCTCATCACGGGGAAGGGGGCGCCTGTCTTGTGGCCCATGAGGCCGGAGAGCGTCAGGAGCAGGAAGAGCAGCACCGAGGCGAGCGCGAAGGCCGCGAGGATGCCCCAGACGCTGAGGCCGAGGGCGAAGAGTCCGATCGCGAAGGCGTAGTTCCCGAGGCTGTGCACGTCGTTGGCCCAGAGGGTGAAGACGTTGTACGCGCCCCAGCGGCGGCCTTCCCTCTTCGTCGGGGCCATGTCGTAGGTGTACAGGACGGAGTCGGCGGCTGCTCCGTCGGTCGCCGTCTCGGGCATGGGGGTACAAACACGACGGGCCCGGGTCTCGGAGGCGAGACCCGGGCCCGTCGTCGGCTCAGCGGTTGGGCTCCTGCATCGTGACGCAGTGGGCGCCACCGCCCCCGTTGCCGTAGAGGTTGTCGAGGTTCAGCTGGACGACGGGGCGGCCGAAGGCG
The DNA here is from genome assembly GCF_053616475.1 of Streptomyces sp. NPDC055815. Lineage (NCBI taxonomy): Bacteria > Bacillati > Actinomycetota > Actinomycetes > Kitasatosporales > Streptomycetaceae > Streptomyces > Streptomyces sp. NPDC055815. Next base: position 2,055 of record NZ_JBSHDU010000003.1, read on the forward strand.
GCGGCGATGGCCGACTTGGCCGCCGCGTCCTTGGCGGTGTCGCCGAACTGGGTGGTGATGATCGCCTGGTTGGTCACCGTCCAGTTCATGTAGGAGCTGAGGAAGTCGGCCTGCTTGCCCACCTGGATACGGGGCAGGGTGTCGGGCCCTTCGATGGTGAGGACCTGGAGCCTGCGGCCCCTGGCGTCGGTCGCGTTGACCAGGGTGTCGCGGATGGCCTGGGCGTTGGCCGTCCAGACGTCGGGCCGTACGGCACCGGCCAGCTGCACCATGACCACGCCCGGCCTGATGTAGCGGGCGGTTCCGTCGATGTGGCCGTCGGTGACGTCCTGCCCGGTGACGCCCGGCAGCCAGATCATCTTGGACGCGCCGAAGCGGGACAGCAGCTCCGCCTCGATCTGGCTGCGGGACTTGCCCGGGTTGCGGTTGCTGTTCAGCCAGCAGCTCTCGGTGGCCATCACGGTGCCGTCGCCGTCGTACTCGATGCCGCCGCCCTCGCCGACCACGGACGCCTTCGCGAACGACACGCCGGCGTAGGCGGCGACCTTCTGCGCGACCGTACGGTCCTTGTCGTACGCGGAGGCGGGGAGGCCGTAGAAGGTCGTGGCGTTCTCGCCCCAGGCGTTGAAGTTCAGGCCGAAGGCGTCGAGGCCGCCGGCGTCGTCGACACGGAACAGCGGGCCGGTGTCCCGCATCCAGCAGTCCGAGACGGGGATGGAGCTGATGACCGTGACGGTGGAGCCGCAGGCGGTCCTGGCCTGCGAGGCGGCCGAGGAGCCGTCCGCGCACATGATGACCGGCTCGTACTTGGCGACTTCCCTGGCGAGCTTGGCGATGTCGCTCTGGATCTTGGACAGCAGGTTGCCCCAGATCGTGTAGCTGGACGGCCAGGCCATCCAGGTCCGCTTGTGCGACTCGTCCTCGCCGGGGACGCGCCAGGACGCGGCCATGGCGGGCTGGATGCCACCGAGGACGGGACCGACCGCCAGGGCGGCCGCGGCCGCTCCGGTACGGGCGAGGAGGGATCTGCGGCTGATGCCGGGGCGTTCGCCGTCGTGCTCTGTCTTCACGTGGTGCTCCTTCTCTCAAAGGTTCTGTACGTGCAGGCGCGGGTCGTTCAGCGGTGTGCTCAGTGGAGTGGGTCCAGCAGCCCCTCCTCCCGGACCATCCGGCGTTCGGTGGCCAGATCGAGGCTTCGGGCGAAGGCCCAGTAGAGGCCTCCTGCCACGGGCAGGCCGACGAGGATCGAGCAGTCGACGCCGCCGAGGCGCTCCGCGACGGGCCCGACGAAGAGGCCGGTGATCACCATGAACGGGGCCATGCAGGCCAGGCCGATCACGTACGCGAGGTTGCCGCGCCAGCCCCACCGGCCGTAGATCCCGTTCGGGTTGAAGATCTCCTTGACGACGTACTGGCCGCGCCGGACGAAGAAGAAGTCGACCAGGTTGATGGCGGTCCACGGGATGAACAGGTACGTGAGGACCACCACGACGTTGGCGAAGAACCAGTTGAACTGGTCGATGCCGACGAGAGTGGAGACCGTCCCGACGGCGGCCAGCATGATCCCGATCGTGGCGACGCGGATGCTCCGGCTCGGCTTGACGGGCCGGAACGAGTCGACGATCGAGATCATCGTGAGGCTGCCGCCGTACTGGTTGATCGCCATGATGGAGAGCAGCCCGACCAGCAGGACGACGACCGCGATCGTGCCGAACCCGCCGAACAGCCGGTCGGCGGACAGCTTCAGTGCGGTGACCGGGTCCGTGCCCTCGGGCGCGGCGGCCGAGACGACGGCGCCGAGGACGAAGACCCAGATCCCGGAGACCGCGCTGGGCAGGTAGGTCCACCAGAAGGTGCTGCGCACGGGGACGTCGGGTCTGAGGTAGCGCGAGTAGTCCGAGACGTACGGTGCCCAGCCCAGCTGGAAGCCGGCGACGAAGACGAACACGAGCATGAACGGCGCGAGCTCGAACGGGCCCGCGTTCCAGGCGTCGTCGGGGAGGCCTCCGCCGAACAGGGCGGACGCGGTGACGGCCGCGGTGATCACGACGAAGGGCCAGGTGAGCCACTTGTTGAGCTGGTGGATCCACTCGTACCCGAAGAGGGCGATCACGGTCGCCACCGCGGCGGCGAGGAGGTAGCCCAGGGTGTTGGGCATCCCGGTGAGCAGGTTCATGGCCTGGCCGGACAGCAGGGCGTCCGAGGTGTTGAAGGCCACGTAGTTGACGAGGGCGAACACCCACACGGTGAGGGCGGCGCCCAGATAGCCGAACTGCGGCCGGGACTGCACGAGTTGGGGCAGTCCCAGCTGCGGTCCCTGGGCCGAGTGGAACGCCATGAAGAACGTGCCGAAGAGCGAGCCGAGCACGGTGGCGATCACCGTCCACACGAGCGAGGCCCCCATGGACAGCGTCACGACACCGGTCGCGAGTCCGGTGAGGTTGAGGCTGCCGACGAACCAGATGGCCCCGACGTTCGAGGGTTTGCCGTGCCGTTCCGACAGGGGCACCCAGTCGATCGAGTGCTGTTCGATGCCCGCGTGCGCTGCGGAATCCTGCCCCGTGCGCGCTGCGGAATCACGCGTGGACGAGTCAACTGGCCCCATGTGGGCTCCTGTTCAGGGGTGCGTTCATGAAGCCGTACGACGCTGCGCGACCCGCCGGCGCCGTACGGTGCGCTCACCCTAGAGACTGACTCAAATTTCAGTCAATGGCCGAGACAGAGCTCACTGACGAAAATTTCAGTCACATGCTCTTACGCGGCCGGCTGCTGCTGGGTGACGCAGTGGATGCCTCCGCCGCCCGTGCCGAGGCGGTCGATGTTCAGCTGCTCGATGTAGCGGTCGGGGTAGAGGCGTTGCAGCGTCACCCGGGCCGCCTCGTCCGCCCTCCGGTCGCCGAACTGCGCCGAGATGACGGCGTCGTTGCAGAGGTAGAAGTTGGCGTACGAGGCGAGGAAGTCCCGGTTGGTGGACCGGATCTTGTTGTAGTCGGGACCCTGGAGGCGCATCACGTCCATGGCCCGGCCCTTCGCCGTGGTCGACGCCGACAGCGTGCTGTACTGCCGGCGGGCGTCGCGGGCGAAGGCGTCGTTGTCGGCGGCGACGGGCATCTGGACGAGTGCCTCGCCGGGGGCGAGGAAGCGGGAGGTCGCGTCGACGTGGTCGTCGGTGATGTCCTGCCCGCGGACGCCGTCGAACCAGATGACCTTGGTCGCGCCGTACGCCTCGCACATCGCCGTCTCCAGCTGCCGCTCCGATACCCCGGGGTTCCGGTTGCGGTTCACCAGGCTGCTGCGGGTCGCCATCAGGGTGCCGGCGCCGTCCTGCTCGATGGCGCCGCCCTCGCCGACGAGGTCGGCCCGGGTGAACGGCACGCCGACGTGGGCGGCGATCCGCTCGGCGACGAGGGCGTCCCTGTCATGGGTCTGCTTGTCGCCCCAGCCGTTGAAGTTGAGGCCCACCGTGTCGAGGCCCCCGTAGCCGTCCGTCCGGAAGACCGGTCCCGTGTCGCGCATCCAGCAGTCGTCGACGGGGATGGAGCTGATGACGGTGACGGTGGAGCCGCACAGGGAGCGGGCCTTGGCGGCGCTTCCCGGGTTGGCGCACATCACGACGGGCTCGTACTTGGCGATCGTACGGGCGATGAGGGCGATGTCCGCCTGGACGCCGCTCAGCTTGCCGGACCAGATCGCGGTGCTGTCCGGCCAGGCCATCCAGGTACGGGTGTGCCGGACGTCCTCGACCGGGACCCTGAAGCTGCCGGCGACGGCGCGGGCCCTCTCGGGGAGGGTCGTCGCGAGCGCCGCGCCCGCCGCGGCCGCGCCGGTGGTGACGAGGAACCCTCGCCGGTTCAGCCCCCGGCTCGCGTGTCGGCCGGCGGTGTGTTCGTTCATGGTTGACCTCCTGTGTCAACGACGGTGGGGGGTGAGCCGGGGTCAGAGCGCCCGGCGTGCCTCGGCGATCGCCTCGGGGTCCCAGCCGGGACGGGGCACGGACTCCAGAAGCAGCCGCGTATAGGGGTGTCGCGGCGCGGCGAGCACCTCGGCCGTGCGGCCGGCCTCGACGACACGGCCCCGGCGCATGACGATGACGTCGTCGGTGACGCAGCGGACCACGCCGAGGTCGTGGGTGATGAACAGGTAGCCGATCCGGGTCTCCTCGCGGATGTCGGCGAGCAGGTTGAGGATCTGTGCCTGGACGGAGACGTCGAGCGCGGCGACCGCCTCGTCGAGGACGAGGACGGCCGGTTCGACGGCGAGGGCGCGGGCGATGGCGACGCGCTGGCGCTGGCCGCCGGAGAGCTGCCGGGGCCGTGCGTCGGCGGCGCGGGTGCCGAGGCCGACCTGGTCGAGGAGCTCCCGGACGCGCCGGTCGTGGTCGGTGCCGGGGAAGTGCAGGCGCAGGGTCTCGCGCAGGACCTGTTCGACGCTGGTGCGCGGGTCGAGGGAGAGGTACGGGTCCTGGAAGACCATCTGGACCTCGCGCGCCCGGGCCAGTCGCCGGGCCCTGCCGCGGTGTCGTGCGCCGCGGGCCTCTCCTCGTACGAGCACGTCGCCGGCGTCGGCCCGTTCGAGACCGACGACGATCCGGGCGGTGGTGGTCTTGCCGGAGCCGGATTCGCCGACGATGCCCAGGGATCCGCCCTCGGGGAGGACGAAGGAGACGTCGTCGACGGCGCGGACGGTGCCGTAGGTGCGGTGGAGGCCGACGGCCTCCAGGAGGTGCTCAGGCATCGACGGGGCTCCCTTCGAGACGGTCGCTGTGGTGACAGGCGGCCCGGTGGTGCGGCAGACCGGGTGCGGGGCGCGGCTCGGGCGCCTGCTGGTCGCAGATCTCGGTGGCGAGGTGACAGCGGGCGGCGAACGGGCAGCCGTGCAGCTCCTGCCGGAGGTCCGGCGGCTGTCCTTCGATCGCGTCGAGCCTGCCCCGGGGTGCTTCCAGGCGGGGCGTGGAGGCGAGCAACGCCGAGGTGTACGGGTGCCGGGGCCGGTCGAAGAGGGCTTCGGCGGGGCCGCTCTCGGCGATCCGGCCCGCGTACATGACGTAGACGCGGTCGCTGATGGCGGCGGCGAGGTCGAGGTCGTGGGTGACGAAGAGCAGGCCGGTGCCGAAGCGTGCGCGGAGCCGGGCCAGGAGGGCGATGACCTCGGCCTGGGTGGTGACGTCGAGCGCGGTGGTGGGCTCGTCGGCGAGCAGGAGGGCGGGGTCGCCCATCAGGGCGGCCGCGATCATGACGCGCTGCAGCATGCCACCGGAGACCTGACCGGGGTACTTGCGCAGGGCCGAGTCGTCGAGTCCGACCGCCCGCAGGAGCTCACCGGCGCGGGCGGTGGCGTCCGCCCGGTTCATGGTCCCGGTCAGGGTCACGCTCTCGATCAGGAAGTCGCCGATGCGGCGCAGCGGGTTGAGGGCGGCGCGCGGGTCCTGGAAGATCATGGACACCGTGCCGGTGCGCAGCGCGCGCAGCTGGTCGGCGTCCATGGTGAGGACGTCCTCGCCGCGTACCCGGACGGCGCCTTCGACGACGGCTCCGGGCGGCAGCAGGTTGAGGGCGCTGCGTGAGGTGAGGGTCTTCCCTGACCCGGACTCTCCGACGAGGGCGACGGTCTCGCCGGCGGCGACGTGGAGGTCGACGCCGTCGAGGACGGGCCGGGCCGTGCCGGGCAGGGTGATGCGGAGGCCCTGGACGTCGAGGGTGTACGGATCGGTCATCGGTCTCTCCTGGCGACGCGGTCGGCCCAGCGCTCTCCGACCACGTTGAAGGCGACGACGGTGAGCACGATGAACGCGCAGGGCAGGATCGCGGACAGCGGGTAGCCGTGCTGGATGGCGGTCTGGCCGTCGAAGACCATGCGGCCCCAGTCGGGGGTGAGCGCGGGGACGCCCAGGCCGAGGAAGGACAGGCCGGCGAGGTCCATCAGTGCGTAGCCGAAGTTGATGGTGGACTGGGCGAGGACGACGGGGGCGATGTTGGGCAGGATGTGGCGCAGGCTGATCTGGAGGGCGGAGTGCCCCTGGACCTGGTAGGCGCTGACGTAGGGGCGTTTGCGTTCGGCCAGGACGAGGGAGCGGGTGAGCCTGCTGACGTACGGCAGGTAGGCGATGGAGAGGGCGATGACGGGGGCGAGGAGTCCTTCGCCGTAGATCGAGATGATCAGGATGGCGAGGAGCATGCCGGGGAACGCGAAGACGAGTTCCGTGCTGCGCGACAGGACGGAGTCGAGCCAGCCGCCCCGCCAGCCCGCGGCCATGCCGACCGCGACTCCGGCGAGGGTGGAGAAGACCACGACCCCGAGGGGCCCGAGGAGTGAGGTGCGGGCGCCGAGGAGCAGCCGGGAGAGGGTGTCGCGTCCGGCGGCGTCGACGCCGAGGAGGTGTTCGGGGGAGGGTCCGGCCAGTGCGTTGCCGAGGTCGACGGCGTTGGGGTCGTACGGCACGAGCCAGGGCGCGAGGAGCGCGGCGGCCGTGACGAGGGCGACGAGGCCGAGGCAGAGCAGGTGGAGCGGGGACCGGGCGGTGCGGATCTTCGCGAGGCCGGGCCGGCGGGTGAGGACGGCGGTCATACGGAGGAGCTCCTCGATCCGAGGGTGATCCGCGGGTCGACCAGGGGCAGCAGCAGGTCGACGACCAGGTTCACGGTCATGAAGAGGGCGACGATGATCAAGGAGATGGCCTGGACGGTCGGGAAGTCCTTGGTCGTGGTGGAGAGTTCGAGGAGCTGGCCGACGCCGCCGATGCTGAAGGCGGTCTCGACGAGGATCGTGCAGACCAGGAGGGTGGAGACGATCAGTCCGCCGGTGGTGAGGACGGTGCCCAGCGAGTTGCGGAACACGTGGCGGCGGATGACCTGGCTCTCGGGGACTCCTCGGCTGCGGGCGACGGTGACGTGCTCGCTGTCGAGGGCTTCGACCATGGCGGAGCGGGTGACGCGGGCGAGCATGCCGATCAGATAGAGCGCGAGGGCGATCGCCGGGAGGGTGAGGTGCCAGACCTGGTCGAGGAAGCCCTCGCCGGAACCGCTGCTGGGGAACCAGCCGAGGTTGACGGCGAAGAGCCCCTGGAGCAGGACGGCCGAGACGAAGGAGGGGGTGCCGACGGCGAGCGTGGTGCCGACGAGGACGGTCGCGTCGGTGGCGCCGCCGCGTACGGCGGCGACCCATCCCAGCACGAGGCCGATGACGACGACCACGGCCAGTGCCATCACGACGAGCAGCAGCGTGGTGGGGAGGCGGTCGGCCAGGAGCCGGGAGACGTCGGTGCGGTAGGTGATGGACCGCCCGAAGTCGCCTTGGACGATGTCGCCGAGCCAGCGCAGGTAGCGGACGAAGAAGGGGTCGTCCAGGTGGTACTGGGCGTTGATCGCGGCGAGGGCCTCCGGGGAGGCGGAGCGGCCGGAGAGCAGGAAGCTGGCCGGGTTGCCCGGCGCCAGGTACATGGCGCCGAAGACCACGAACGACGCGGCGAGCAGGGTGGCGGCCATCTCCGCCACCCTGCGTGCGGCGAATCTCAGGAAGTTCACGGGGTGGCCCCCGCGGCCGGTGCGCCGACGTCCGCGGCCCACGGGTAGTACATGTAGGCGATGGTGGTGGGGGCGCCGGTGATCCTCTTGTTGAGGAAGACGGCGGTGGGCCACTCCGCGACGGGGATCCACGGCAGCTGTTCGGCGGCCCGCTTCTGCAGCTCGGCCTCGATCTTCAGGCGCTGGTCCGGCTCGTACGAGGCGGTGGCCTGGTCGACGAGGGCGTCGTAGCCCTTGTCGGTGTAGCCGGCGAAGTTCATGTACGCGCCGGTCTTGAAGTTCTGCAGCAGGTCCAGCGGGTCGGTGATCGAGTCGTAGTAGGTGAGCGGGAACATGTCGATGCCCTCGCGCGCCTGCGGGTCGGTGAAGAGCGCCGTGAAGGCGTTGGGGGCGATCGTCTTGAGGTTGATCTTGAGACCGATCTGGGTGCCGGCGGCCTGGATCGCGGTGGCGAGGAGGGAGACGTCCTGGCCTATGGAGCTGGTGGCGACGGTCAGGGTCTTGCCGGTGGCGCCGGCCTCCTTGATCAGCGCCTTGGCCTTCTCGATGTCCTGGGTGGCGGGCGGCAGCGCGCCGAAGGCGGCCTGCCGGGTCTTCTCCGAGGCTCCGGCCCAGGCGGCACGGGTGGTGAGCGAGTTGGTGACGGTGCCGGCGCCGCCGAGTCCGGCCTTGACGAAGCCGGACCGGTCGAGGGCCAGGGAGAGCGCCTTGCGCACCCGGAGGTCGCCGAGCGGGCCCGTCATGTTGGTGATGTTGACGTTGACGGTGCTCAGGCCCTCGCCGAAGTACAGGGTGCCGACGCCGCTGTCGCGCAGTCGGCCGTAGCTCTCGGTGGGGATGAGGTAGCCGCCGTCGATCTCGCCGCTGAGCATGGCGTTGGTACGGGCGGAGGGGTCGGTCAGGACCCGGAAGACGGCCTTCTTCGCCTTGGCCTTGGTCCCCCAGTAGCCGTCGAAGCGCTCCAGCTCGATCGACTGGCCCTTGGTCCACGTGCCGAGCTTGAACGGGCCGGTACAGGCGAGGTCTCCGGCGGTGCCGTAGTCCTTGCCCGCCGCCTGGACGCCGGCCTTGGAGGCGACGACGCCCGCGGCGGTCGCCATGTACTGGGGGAACTGGGAGTCCGACTTGTTGAGCTTGACGGTGACCTGGAGCGGGCCGGTCTTCTTGATGGAGGCGACGTTCTGGAAGGTCTGCGCCCAGGCGGCGGCGTTCTTCGGGTCCATCTGCCGGCCGAGGCTGTAGACCACGTCGTCGGCGGTCATCACCTTGCCGTCGTGGAAGCGCACGCCCGCGCGCAGGTCGTAGATCCAGGTGGTGGGGTCCGGGTTCGACGCCTTCTGCGCCAGTCCGGGCTGGACGGTGAGCCCCGGGGTCCAGCGCATCAGGCTCTCGCACACGTTGGACAGGATCGTGTTCTGCGGGTAGTCGAACGCGACCGTGTAGTCGAGGGTGGGCGGCTCGGCGTAGACGGCCCAGGTGAACGAGTCGATCTCGCCGCGGGCGGGAGGCGTGGAGGCCGAGAGCTTGACCTCGGAGCCGCCGGCGGAGGTGTCCTTCGGCGGGCCGGCGCAGGCCGCGAGGGCCGCGAGGGAGGTCAGGGCGGCCGTCGTCACGGCGATCCGTCCGCGCCTGCCGCGGGGACGTCTGCTGCCGGAGGGCAGGGAAGGGGTCATCGTCGCGCTCTCATTCCGTGATGTCCGTTTTTCGTGGATTCCGTGCGGGTGAGGGGCCGGAGGGCCGCTGGTTCGGCCCTCCGGGAGCGGTCCGTCCCGCGGTTCAGGCGGTGGCGGGCACGGCGGGGATCTGCTGCGTGATGCAGTGGACCCCGCCGCCGCCGTACGCGATCGCGGGCGCCCGCACCCCGACGACCTTGCGGCCCGGGTACGCGGCGGCGATGACCGCGAGCGCGTCGTCGTCCTGGGGCACGCCGGCCACCGGAACGACGACGCCGCCGTTGGCCACGTAGTAGTTCAGGTACGACACCTCGACCTCGCCGCCGGCGATGCCGACGAACGCCGTCTGCGGGACGTCGACGATCTCGAAGGGCCGTCCCTGGGCGTCGGTCGTGGCCTCGAGCACCGCACGGTTGGCACGCATCCGGGCGTAGTCGGGGTGGGCGGGGTCGTCGGGCAGGGAGACGACGACCTTACCGGGAGCGGCGAAGGCGCAGACGCCGTCGACGTGCCCGTCGGTCTCCGTGTCCAGCAGACCTCCGTACGGAAGCCACACAACCTTGTCGACGCCGAGCTGGGATTTCAGTTCCGTCTCGATCTCGTCCCGGTTCATGCCGGGGTTCCGGTTGGGGTGGAGGAGGCACTGCTCGGTCGTGATCAGGGTGCCTTCGCCGTCGACGGTGATCGCCCCGCCCTCCAGGATCATGTCGGAGGGGATGCGCTCGACGCCGAGGTGCTCCAGGAGGAGGCCGCTGACGCGGTCGTCGGAGTCGTACGGGCTGTGCTTGCGGCCCCAGGCGTTGAAGCGGAAGTCCACTCCGGCGCGGTTGCCTGCGCCGTCGAGGACGAAGAGCGGGGCCGAGTCCCGGAACCAGGAGTCGTCCTGGGCCAGCTCCACCACGGTGATCCCGTCACCGCACCTCGTGCGGGCCTCCTCGCCGTGGCCGGGCGGCGCGACCATGGTCACGGGCTCGAACGCGGCGATGGCGCGGGCGACGTTCGCGTACTCCTCCTTGACGTCGTCGAGGACGCTTCCCCACAGGTCCTGCCGGACGGGCCAGGCCATCAGGCACCCCTCGTGCGCGGACCACTCGGCAGGCATACGGAATGCAGTCATCACGGGTCTCTCTTCGTTTCGCCAGAAGTACCCGTCGGCGGTGGCCGGCTCAGCCTGGCGGAGGCGCGGGACGGGTACGCGGTGTGAACAGCATCCTCTCGACTGAAAATTCAGTCAAGAGAAGGGGCAGGGTTTTGAAAAATCGGTCAGCCAGTCCGACGTCGGTCTGTGGACGTCGAACGGTGTGGATCAGAGGAAGTACAGCCGGCTCAGCGAGACCTGCTCCGCCGGCGCGGAGCGCATCGGATCGCCGTCGAGGGTCACCAGTCCGCTGCGCGGGTCGACGTCCACCTGTCCCAGGCGGGCGTTGTGCAGCATGTCGGCCGGGCCGATGCCGCGGGTGCCGCGTACGGCCACCCGCCGGCGGCGGGTCGGCATCGCGTCGGCGCCGAGACCGGCGGCGGCGCGGCTGACGAAGGCGACGGAGAGCTCGGCCGGAGCGGCGCCGTGGGCGCCGAACAGCGGGCCCAGGACCAAGGGCTCGCAGGTGTCGGTGGCGGCGTTCGGATCGCCCGTGACCCCGTAGGCGGGGAAGCCGGACTTGAGGACCATCTGCGGTTTGGCCCCGAAGAACGGCGGGCGCCAGAGCACGATGTCGGCCATCTTCCCGACCTCGATCGAGCCGACCTCGTGGGCGAGGCCGTGGGCGATCGCCGGGTTGATCGTCAGCTTGGCGATGTAGCGCAGCACGCGCGCGTTGTCGTCGTGCGCGCCGTCGCCCTCCAGGGGCCCCAGCTCGGCCTTCATCTTCCCGGCCATCGCGAACGTACGCCGGACGGTCTCCCCCGCGCGGCCCATGCCCTGCGCGTCGGAGGAGGTGATCCCGATCGCGCCGAGGTCGTGCAGGACGTCCTCCGCACCCATCGTCCCGGCCCGGATCCGGTCGCGCGCCATGGCGGCGTCGCCCGGGAGGTCCGTCTTGAGCGCGTGGACCGAGACGATCATCCCGTAGTGCTCGGCGATGGCGTCCCGCCCGAAGGGCAGGGTGGGGTTGGTGGAGGAGCCGATGACGTTCGGCACGCCCGCCATCTTCAGGACGTTCGGGACGTGACCGCCGCCGCAGCCCTCGATGTGGAAGGCGTGGATCGTACGGCCTTCCAGGACGCGGAGGGTGTCCTCGACGGACAGGCACTCGTTCAGGCCGTCCGAGTGCAGCGCGACCTGGACGTCGTGCTCCTCGGCGACCCGCAGCGCGGTGTCCAGGGCCCGGGTGTGGGCGCCCATGTCCTCGTGGACCTTGAAACCGCAGGCACCGCCCTCGGCCAGGGCCTCCACGAGGGGCGCCTCGTCGGAGGCGGAGCCCCGGGCGAGGAAGCCGATGTTGACCGGCCAGGCGTCGAAGGCGTCGAACCCGAGCTTCAGAGCCCACGGGGAGTTCACGCCGACGCCCCAGGTCGGCCCGATCTCCTGTCCGATGATCGTGGTGACGCCGGAGGCGAGGGACGCCTCCATGATCCGCGGGGAAAGCAGATGGACGTGGGTGTCGATCGCACCGGCGGTGGCGATCAGACCCTCGCCCGGGACCATCGTGGTGCCGGTGCCGACGACGACGTCGACGCCGTCGAGGGTGTCCGGGTTGCCGGCCCGCCCGATGGCGTGGATCCGGCCCTCGCGGATGCCGATGGACACCTTGCGGATGCCGAGCACCGCGTCGATCACCAGGACGTTGGTGATCACGACGTCGCAGGTCTCGCGGACGGCCGCCGCCTTGAGGTGCATCCCGTCCCGGGCGGTCTTGCCGAAGCCCGCCAGGAACTCGTCGCCGTACGCCTGCGAGTCGGACTCCACCCGGACGACGAGTCCGGAGTCACCGAGCCGGACCCGGTCCCCCGCGCGGGGCCCGTGCACGGTGGCGTACTCGTGCGGATCGATGTGCCGGCTGCTGCCGGGCGAACAGTGGTCGCTGTGTCTGGTGGGCCTGCTCATCGCCCCACCCCTTCCGCTCCGAGGTAGCCGCAGGCGGCGGCGCGCTTCAGGGCCTCGGCCTTGGCGCCGGGCGCGTCGAGCGGCCCGTCGACCAGGCCCGCGAAGCCGATGGCGATCCGGTCTCCGCCCATCGGTACGAGTCCGACCTCGACGACGGCGCCGGGGTCGAACCGGGTGGACGAGCCGGCCGGTGCGGCGAGCCGCATGCCGTAGGCGGCGGCCCGGTCGAAGTCGAGGCGCGGGTTCGCCTCGAAGAAGTGGAAGTGCGAGGTCACGCTGACCGGGACGGCGGCCGCGTTGCGCACCCACAGGGTGATCACCGGTTCCGGCTCCGGCAGGGTGTCGGTGTAGGGCAGTACGGCTCCGGGGGCGCCGTCGTCGTGCTCCACGTCGCCGAAGGGCGCGCTGATGACGGCCAGTCGGGTGCCGTCGTCGAAGACGGCCTCGACCTGGATCTCCGTCACGACGTCGGTGACTCCGGGGAGGACGTCGTCCGGGCCGAGGACGCCCCGGCCGCGGTCAAGGGCCTCGGCCAGGTGGAGGCCGTCCCGCGCGGCCTCGCAGACCGTGTCGGCGATCAGCGCGGTCGCCTCGGGCACGTTGAGCCGCAGCCCGCGTTCCAGCCGGGTCCGGGCGAGCTGGGCGGCGGTGAAGAGCAGCAGCCGGTCCCGTTCGGTGGGAGTCAGAGGCATGTCGCCCCCTGACTGAAGAGCCTGGTCGAACGCAAGGTGTCCCTGTCCTTTCCACGGAGTGTCAGAGGTGGGTCAGGGCACTCACTGTCGCACTGACTGAAATATCAGTCAAGGTTGTGGGCGGCACTGGACCCAGGGCTGCAGCCCTGGGCCGTGTGGGTGCCTCGGGGTCAGACGGGCGGCATCAGATCGCTCTCGCTGACGGTGTACGTCAGCAGGGGGTAGGCGAAGTCCGTCTCGTCGTTCTCACGGCGTCGCAGTCGGTAGAACTCGCGCCGCTGCTCCTCGTCGGCCGACGCGAGCCGCACCCCCTCCGGGAGGTACGCGTGTCCGTCACGAAACCGGAGGAGGGTCTTCGACGTGCGGAAGGTGAGGCCCAGCCATCGGTTGTCCGCCGCCTGCGCCGGTGCCTCCAGGACGATCCTGTGTCGGAGTCGCCGATTGGAGTCGACGGAGAACGCGACGACACTGTTGTGGGCGAGGGGGATCTCGAACGTCTCGCCGCCGGGCTCCTTCGACGCGAAGAGGAGCTTCCTCGGCGGGCCGGCGTCGGGATGCTCGTAGCAGGAGAAGACGGCGATGAACGAATCGTCGGCCAGATCGAGGGCTTGGTCGGAGTGACCGCCCATCTTCGTGTAGGCGTTCGTGTAGCTCTCGATGAGCGCGTTGTTGAAGCCGACCGGAAGCGCCGCACGTTCCTGAATGCGCTGCGCCAGCCGTTCGTGCACCGCCCGGAACCGCTGCGCCGGGCTGCCGTACCGGGTGGTGGTCCGTACGAGAGGCACACCGCCCGTCTCGTCGATCCTGGTGAGGACGCCGCCGCGCCGGCCTTTCCCCACGTCTTCCAGGCGGGCCGACACGGACAGCTCCGCGAAGAGATCCTCCTCGGCCGGCAGAGCGAACGAGAGGATCTCAGCCGAGATCGTGGACTCGCGGGGCAAGGTAGTCTCCCGTGTTCATGCTGAACAGGAACTGGTCGCCGTAGTCGATGAAGGACGGGGTCCTGTTCTCCTCGGCGTACAGCCTGCGCAGCTCGTCCATACCGGCCTCGGTGGGCGGCTCCAGCCGCACGGGACCGCCGGCCGCCTTGAGGAACGTGTGGCCGTTCCTGTGCACGGCTTCGGCGCCCGAACAGCGCACCACGTATCCCAGACGGGTCGGGAGCAGCTCGGCGTCCAACGCCGAGGGCCGGACCTCGTGCGTGTACAGGCGGTTGGTGGACAGCGGCATGAAGAACACCGAGCCGGGGTGGAGGGTCACGGTGAACTGCTCGGGGAGCGTGCCCCCGTCGTGTTCCCCGGTCGGTTCCTTGAGGCGGAAACGGAGTCTGGTCAGCCCGCTGATCCCCCGCACGCCGTGGTCGAAGGCGTCGTCGGCCAGCGGCTGCAGCCGGTCGAGCCCGTCGTAGAAGGTGCAGAAGGCCATGACGCCGTTGACGGGCATGTCCTTGGTCTTGTCGGCATGGGCCGAGATCTTGGCCTTGGACTGCTTGCGCTCCGCCGTGGCGAGGGTGTTGTGGTAGATCTGCGCGAGGACGTGGTTCAGCGGTGCCGCGTTCCGGAAGACGGCGGAGGCCTCGCGGTTCAGAGCCTCGACGATGTGCGTGTCGGTCGGGCGGAAGTCCTCGGTCGGCCCCGAGAAGTTCGTGGAGCACCGGAGCAGACGGAAATGCAGGTCCTCACCGTCTCGCGTGACGGGCGTCAGATAGATGCCGCTGCGATGGGCGGTTCCGGGCTTGGTGGACTCCGTCAGGGACTGGAACGCGTGCTCCGCACTGATCCGTCCGAAGTGATCGGTGCCGAGTCCGAAGAAGCGGCGGTAGTACACCCCGACGCCGTGCACGCGGAGGGGAACTCGTCCGAGGTCGACGGGCGTCCAAGGACCACCGAGGTCCTCGTGGTGACCGTGTGACAGCTCCCGGACGACGAACACCCGGTCGGCGGCGCGCAGTTGGGGGCCGCTGAGCCCGGATATGTCGCCGCACAGATAGACGGTGCTCCGCGCGAGGTCGGGCGCACCGGAAGCGAGCTCCTCCGGTGTGATCACGGACCCGAAGAAGTCCTTGGCCACGTCATGGTCCCGCAGCGCCGGAGGCGCGACCAGGATGCTGCGGGCGTCGTCGATGCGGGCTTCACCCGGGCCGGCCGGCGGGAACCCCGTCACGAGCGGCCCAGCCCTTCGATCTCGGCCTCGATGGCTTCGCCCATCAGGGTCCGGGCGTGGGCGATCTGGAGCGTGCCGCTGAGCCAGCGCATGCTCAGGCCCTCCAGGAGGGCGGTGAGCCGCTCGGCCGAGGCCGTGAGGGCGACCGCCGGGGCCATCGGCCTGACGTGGCCGAGCAGGGCCGCCACCTCCTGGACCCAGGTGAGGGTGGCTCGCGCGAGGTCCTCGCGCAGGAGGTCGTCGAAGACGGCGCTCGCCCTCAACTCGCCCCAGGCGCTGCTGTTCTCCCTGACCTCGGTGGTGTCCTGGAGTTCGAGGAGGAGGGTCTGGTCGAGTTCCTCGCGCGGGCTGAGCGGTTCGGCGTCGGGATCGCGGTGGGACGTGTAGCGCTCGGCGCGGTCGTTGATGAACTCCAGCGTCTTGCTCAGGATCCCGGCGCGGTCCTTGAAGTGGTAGTAGATCAGCGCGGTGGACACACCCGCCTCGGCCGCGAGCTCCTCCACGCGCAGGCCGCGGACCCCGCGCCGGGCGATCACCCGGGCGGCGGCTTCAAGGATCTGAGTACTGCGAGACGCCATGGCCCGAACCTTACCGGGCGCCTCCCCCGCCGGGAATCTCGAAGCCGATCTTGCCCGAGGGAGCGGGTCGGTCCTGCCCGAGGGAGCGGGTCGGTGCTGCCCGAGGGAGCGGGTCGGTCCTACCTGAGGGAGTGGGTCCGGGCGTCGAGCATGCAACTTTCGTTGCCTTGCTCCGGCCGATCGTCACTATGGGACGCCGGGTGACCTGTCGAAGGCTGGTCCCATGCAAGACCTCCAGAAGTACGAAGAGAGCGCGGCCGGCGAGGAAGAACGGGCGTCCCGCGCCCACCGCACCGGCCGCGCGAAGGTGCCCGTGTTCGTGAAGGTCCTCGCGGCCGTGGCCTGTCTGGGCTTCCTGCTCCTCGCGGTGCTCGGCTCCCCCGACCGGCCCCTGAGCCAGTCGCCCGAGGTCATCGGCGAACGGGAGATGGTGCGCATCACCGGGCCGACGGGACGAACCATCGAGGTCCTCGCCCTCATCGACACCGGTGCGTCGGCGTCGTCGGTGGACACCTCGCTGGCGAAGGAGCTCGGTTTCGACCTCGACGCGGCGCCCAGGATCACGGTGGGTTCGGCGCTCGGCCGGGAGAGGCGCCCGGTGGTCGACACCACCGTACGGCTGGCGGGCCGGTCGTTCGTCGCCAAGCTGAGCGTCAACAACCGCTCCAGGCGCGAGACTCCCGTCCTGCTCGGCCGGCAGGAGGTGCAGGGTCTTCAGGTGGCGGTGGGCAAGAGGCTGCTCACGCAGCCCGATTCGACCGCCGCGCCGTCGGCCCTGCGGATCCTGTTCACCGAGGCACCGGCGATCGACCCCGTGTCCATGATGGCGCTGCTGCCTCTGGCGGCCCTGCTGATCGTGGTGCTCCGGGTGGTCGTCGGGCTGAACACGCTGGGCACGTTCAGCCCGGTGCTGCTGGCCCTGGCGTACGCGCAGGCCGGCCTGCCCCTGGGCGTACCCCTGACGCTGGTGATGTTCGCGCTCGGCTTCGCCCTGCAGCCCCTGCTGCGCCGACTGCACCTGCCGCGGGTCGCCCGGCTCGGCGTGCTGATCGCGGTGGTCACGTCGGGCCTGATCGCCGCGCAGCTCGGTCTGGGCGGTCTCGGGCTCTCCGACTCGTGGGGGATGTCGCTGCCGGTCGTCGTCACGGCGATCGTCACCGAACGCCTGTGGGAGGCATGGGACCTCGACGGCATCCGGGCCGCGGCGACGGGGGCCGCCCTGACCATGGGCACGGCCGTGCTGGTGGCGCTGCTCCTCCTGACGCCGTACGTGCGCGAGGTCGCGGAGGGCGTACCCCTCCAGCTCGCGCTCGTGTGCGCCGTATGGACGTCGATCGTGGGAACGTACCGCGGACTCCGGCTGAGCGAGCTGTTCCGGTTCGCTCCCGCGGCCAGGCGGCAGGAGGCGGGGGCGTGATACGGCTTCGCGGCTGGGACCCGGTCATGGGCATGAACCAGCGCAACGCCCGGATCGCCCGGCACAACTCCTCGGCCGCGATCCGGCTCGTCAACGACAAGTACGCCACGAAGGAGGCGCTCGCCGAGGTCGGCGCCCCCACCTCCCCCACTCTGGCGCTGCTGCGCTCGCGCCGGGAGATCGCCTCCCTGGACTGGGACGGTCTGCCCGACAGCTGGGCGCTCAAGCCGAACCAGAGCCTCGGCGGCAACGGGATCCTGCTGGCCTTCGGCAGGCGTCGGCGGAACTGGACGTCCTCCTCCGGCAGACGGATCTCCCGGGACGTGGTCGCCGACCAGCTGCGTCGCATCCTGGACGGGGACTTCTCCCCGCGCCCCACCGACTGGGCCATGTTCGAGCCGCTGATCCGCGCGCACCCCGATCTGGCCCGGCTGTCCCACCAGGGGTTGCCGGACATCCGGGTGATCTGCGACCGGGACCGGCCGCGCCTCGCGATGCTGCGGCTGCCCACCCGCTTCAGCGGTGGGCGGGCCAATCTGCACCAGAAGGCCATCGGCGCCGCCGTCGAGCTGTCCACCGGCCGGATCACCCA
The DNA here is from genome assembly GCF_053616475.1 of Streptomyces sp. NPDC055815. NCBI lineage: Bacteria > Bacillati > Actinomycetota > Actinomycetes > Kitasatosporales > Streptomycetaceae > Streptomyces > Streptomyces sp. NPDC055815. The sequence continues at coordinate 19,733 of NZ_JBSHDU010000003.1, forward strand.
CGCGCTGGTCGGCAAGGAGCCGACCGAGAACCATCCGGACACCGGCGCGCGCCTGCTCGGCGCGACCGTTCCGCACTGGGCGGGGGTACTCGACGCGGCGAGCCGGTGCGCGGCGGCGACCGGCCTGCACTATCTGGGCGCGGACATCGTCGTCGACGCCGAGCGGGGGCCGCTGATCCTGGAGGTCAACGCGCGGCCCGGCCTCCAGATCCAGAACGTCACCGGTCACGGTCTGATGACCGCGACCGCCCACCCATGGAGTCCCTGATGCGCTGGACCGCGTTCGTCGTCAAGTCCGTCGTCGCCGGTGCGGCCGGAGTTTTCCTCGCGGTCAGTGCCGCGGGAGTACAGCCGCCACGCCAGGCGTCCGAGGCGGACCCGGGCCGGGAGGTGCCCACGGACGCGCGGACGTCCGCACCCGGTCCGGGGGCCGGGGCGCCCGCTCCTTCGCCGAGGGCGGGTCACGGTTCCCCCTGAAGGAGGCGGGCGTCATGGGCCAGGATGGCGGCCTGGACGCGGTTGGCGCAGCGCAGCTTCGTCAGCATGCGGCTCACGTACGCCTTGACCGTGCCCTCCCCCAGGTGCAGCCGCTTGCCGATCTCGGCGTTGGAGGCACCGGTGCCGACCATGGCGAGGACCTCGCGCTCCCTGCTGGTGAGGTCGGCGATGCGGCGTACGCGCGGATCGGCGGGCTCGTCGCCGCTGTCGAGGTACCGGTCGATGAGGTGCCGGGTGATCTGGGGGGACACGACGGGGACTCCGGACGCGACCCGGCGGACGGCCTGGATGAGTTCCTGCGGGGTGCTGTCCTTGAGCAGGAACCCCGCCACGCCCGCTCTCAGCGCGCGGTCCACATAGGCGTGTTCGCCGAAGGTGGTGAGCATGAGCACACGGATCGACGGAGCCCGCGCGGCGAGGTGTTCCGCCGCGCAGAGCCCGTCCGTGCCCCGCATCTGGATGTCGAGCATCGCGACGTCCACCGCGTGGCGGACGGCGAGCGCCGACGCCTCGCGGCCGTCCGAGGCCTCGGCCACCACGTCGATGTCGTCGGCGTGCTTGAGCACCAGCCTGATGCCGGCGCGGACCAGTTCCTGGTCGTCGGCGAGCAGAACACGTATCACAGCGGCAGCCTCAGGAAGTGGGGTGGAGGACGGTCGAGGAGACGGCGATCTCCTCGACGTCGGACGGTTCGTCCGTCTCCGGGTACGGGACGAAGGCGAGGGTGACGAACTGCAGGGCGACGACACCCAGCACGCCGAGCGTCATGGCGGCGGCGTTCGCGCAGTGGTGCCACCAGGACCGTGCCGCCGACACGGCCGGCGGGCCGGGCGGGGCGGGCGTGGTCGCCGTGGCGGGGCCGGCGTCCAGCGGGATGCGGGCGTCGACCGCGTACCCGCCGCCGTCGGCCGGTCCGGCCCGCAGGGTGCCGCCGAGCAGCCGGATCCGCTCGTGGAGGCCGACGAGGCCGAGGTCGCCGCCCGGCAGCCTGACCGCCCGGGCGGTCGCGCTCTCGGGTCCGTTGCGGACGTCGACCCGTACCTGCCGGGACTCCCTGCGGACGGCGACCCGCACCTCGGAGGCGGCCGCGTGCTTGTGCACGTTGGTCAGGGCCTCGCGGATCACCCTGTCCACGGCGCGCCGGGCGGTGGGGCTCTCTCCCGTCAGGTCGTCGCCGGACCAGTCGAGGTGCACGGCGATGCCGGCCGTACGGGACTGGGCCACGAGCGCGGCGACGTCGGAGCGCGTTCCGGTACGTGCGGTCAGCGGCTCCGCGGTGCCCGACAGCGGATCCTCGGCGCGCAGGACCCCGAGGACGTCCCGTAGCTCGGCCATCGCCTGGCGGACCGTGCCGTGCACCAGTCGGGCGCTGCGGCGGACCTCGGGGTCACCGGCCTCGCCGGCCATCTCGAGGCCGCCGGAGTGCAGGGCGACGAGACTGAGCCGGTGGCCGAGCAGGTCGTGCATCTCGCCCGCGATCCGGGACCGTTCGCGCGATCTGGCCTGCTCCTCCGCCGAGCGGTGTGCCCGCTCCAGGAAGGCGTTGCGCTCCTCAAGGGCCTGCAGGAGCCGCTCGCGCTGACCGGTCAGCGCCCCGGCGAGACCGGGCAGGATCCCGCAGACGATGCCCGTGACGAGGACGACCATCACGTCGTACTCGAGGATCGGCGCGGGCTCCGCGGCCGAGTGGGCGAGGGTGACGGCCAGCGGCGCCGTCAGGGACACGGTCAGGGTGACGAGGCGGTGGTGGAGCCGGGTCCAGTTCAGGCCCGCCGTGTAGGCCACGGCCGTCAGCGCTCCGCCGGTCAACGGCTCGAACGCGATGAGCGTGGCCGAGGCGGCCAGCGCCGTCGCGGGCCACCGTCGGCGGACGAGTACCGCCGTCACCGCTCCGGCGGCCGTGCCGAGCTGACCGGCCGTGCCGCACAGCGCGCCCTGCTCGGAGCTCCAGCTGTCCCAGTCCAGCAGGGCCACGACGGTCGCCGCGGTCACGGCGATCAGCGCGAGATCGGCCGACAACGGAAACCACCGGCGCCGCATATCACTCTCCTGAAAAAGGCCGGCCGCCGCCGAAGGGCGACGACCGGCGCGTGGAACCGTCTCGTCCGGGTCGTCCGGTCAGACGGCCGGGGGCACGACGGGCTGCGACTGGGTGGCGCAGTGGATGCCGCCACCGCCGGTCGCGATGTTGTCGATGTCGAGCTGGACGATGGTCCGGCCGGGATAGGCGGCGGCGAGGATGTTGTAGGCCACGCCGTCGGCGTAGCCGTCACCGAACTGGGGGACGAGGACGGCGCCGTTGGCGGTGTAGTAGTTGGTGTAGCTGGAGAGGAAGGCGCTGCCCCGGTCCTTGCCTCGGATGCTCTTGCGGTCCGGGCCGGGGAGTTCGGTGATGGTCAGGCGGCGGCCCTGGGCGTCGGTCGCGCCGAGCAGGATCTGCTTGGTCTCGTTGTAGACGGCGACCCACTTGGGGTCGGTGCCGGGACCGGGCTGGTCCAGGATGACCTGTCCCGGTGCGACGAAGCGGGCCAGGCAGTCGATGTGGCAGTCGGTGATGTCCTGGCCGGCGAGTCCCGGCACCCAGATCACCTTGTCGATGCCGAGCGCCGACTTCATCGCCTGCTCGACCTGGTCCTGGCTCATGCCGGGGTTGCGGTTGCTGTTGACGAGGGAGCTGACGGTGGCGAGCAGGGTGCCCTGGCCGTCGGTCTCCAGCGAGCCGCCCTCCCCGACGAACCCGGCCTGCACGCGCGGGATGCCGTACTGGCCGAGCAGCGTCGCGGCCGCGGCGGCGTCGTTCGCGTACGGCTGCGCGTACGTCGTGCCGGTCTTGCCCCAGCCGTTGAAGTTGGTGTCCACGCCCGCGACGGCGCCGGGGGCGACGACGAAGGTGGGGCCGAAGTCCCGGATCCACAGGTCGTCATTGGGTATCTCGACGACCTCGATGCCGTAGTAGGCACCGGCTCCGCACTGGTACCGCGCGTCGGCCGCCTGATCGGAGCGGGCGAGCAGCACGACGGGCTCGTAGCGGGAGATCGCGTCGGCCACGCGCGCGATGTCACGGCGCACGCCGGTGAGGTACGGGGACCAGACCGAGGACAGCGCGGGCCAGGCCATGAAGGCGCGCACGTGGCGGTCGTGCTCGGCGGGCATCCGCAGCGTGGCGCCGGAGGGGCTGGTGGCGGCGTGGGCGACGGAGGGCAGGGCCGATCCGAGGGCCGCGAGGGGCAGAGCGGCCGCGCCGAGCTGGAGCAGTCGACGCCGGGACGTCGTGGACGTGTCCATGGAACTCCTACCTGGAGGGAGGGGGGCGGATGTTCCCCCGCATCGTGCCGCAGACTGAAAATTCAGTCAACGATTCTGAGATCATGACTAAAGATTCAGTCAATGTGTGACACTGATGGTTCAGACCACTAAGACCATCCGGCGGCCTCGACCACACGGCCGCTCAGACCACTCACGAGGGGGAACACGTGGCGAGGGACCGCCGAAGGGCCATCTTGGAAGCCGCCGCGCGCGTCATCGCGCGGCGAGGGGTCCGCGGACTGCGCATGGAGGAGCTCGCGACGGAAGCCGGGGTGTCGACCGCGCTGATCTACTACCACTTCAAGGACCGCGCCGGCGTGCTGCGCCACACCCTCGAGTTCATCAGCGACCGGGCCGATCGCTACACGTCCGACGGGGACGGCGGCGCCGGACCGTGCGACGCCCGGGAGGAGCTGACCCAGTCCCTCCTCCTGGAGTTCCAGGACGTTCCCGAAGTACGGGAGAACAGCACGGCATGGGGAGAGCTGCGCGCCAGCGCGGTCTTCGAGCCCGAGCTGCGCGGAGATCTCGCCCGCGCCACGCTGGCCTGGATCCACGATGTCGCGGACCTCCTGAACGGCGTCCTGCCGTCAGCTCCCGCGCCGGCCCTGACCGCGTCCGCGGAACGGCTCACCGGCCTCCTGGAGGGACTCAGTACGCGCTGGCTCAGCGGCGCGCTGCCCCTGAGCCATGCCCGCGAACTGGTGCGGGAGGCGGTCGTCCTCGAGATCGAGCGACTGACGTCCGGGGCCTGGCTCCCCCGGCCAGACTCGACTGATATTTCAGTCAATGCCTGAGTACGGCGACACCACGGGAATCGACGGAAAGATCACCGTTCTGCCGTGCATCCTCGAAGCCCTTTTGAACGTCTTGTATGCGCCGGGTCCTTGTCCGGCACCGTCCCAGGACCCGGGCTCCATCGATTCCTACCAAGGACAGAGGACTTTGCAGACTTCCACACTCGGCCTGCGCAGAGCCGTGACCGTCTCGCTCACGGCCTCGGCCGTACTGGCCGGCGGACTCTTCGCCGGCCAGGCGCACGCCGCGACGCCCACCCCGTCGATCACCGCCCCCGGCGGCTTCGTCATGAACGACGGAACGGGTGCGATCCTGTACGGGAAGGCCGCGGACACCCGCCGGTCGACCGGCTCCACCACGAAGATCATGACCGCGAAGGTGGTGCTGTCCCAGCCGAACCTCAACCTCGACGCCAAGGTCACGATCCAGAAGGCCTACAGCGACTACATCGTCGCCAAGAACGCCTCCTCGGCCCGGCTCATCGTCGGGGACAAGGTGACCGTCCGTCAGCTCCTCTACGGCCTGATGCTGCCGTCGGGTTGTGACGCCGCCTACGCGCTGGCCGACAAGTTCGGCACGGGCTCCACGCGGGACGCCCGCGTCAAGTCGTTCATCGGGAAGATGAACGACGAGGCGAGGCGGCTCGGCCTGCGGAACACCCACTTCGACTCGTTCGACGGAATAGGGAGTGGCCAGAACTACTCGACGCCGCGCGATCTTACGAAGATCGCCAGTAGCGCGATGAAGAACGCCACGTTCCGCACCGTCGTCAAGACGAAGTCCACGACGCAGAAGGTGACCACCAAGAGCGGTGGCTACCGGAACATGTCCTGGACCAACACGAACAAGCTCCTGAGCACGTACAGCGGAGCGATCGGTGTGAAGACCGGTTCGGGTCCGCAGGCCAAGTACTGCCTCGTCTTCGCGGCCACCCGCGGCAACAAGACGGTCATCGGCACGGTGCTCGCGTCTCCGTCCGAGGCGAACCGAGCGGCCGACGTGAAGAAGCTGCTGGACTACGGCTTCGCGCGGTAAGCGGTACCCCACGGCACCGGCCCGTGCCGCCTCCCGCCCGACGGGAGGCAGCGCGGGCCGTTCTGTCGTCCCCGGTCAGGAGGCCAGTGTGGTCATGTGGTCGGGGTGGTGGGCGGCGACGTCGTGGGCGGCTCGGACGAAGGCGGCGACGGCTGCGGATCGCGAGGTCTCCGGCCAGGCGACCATGACCGCGCTGGGGCTGAGACCGGTGACCGGCCGGTAGACGATGTCCGGGCGCTGGTACCGCTCGGTGGTGGAGAGGGCCAGGAACGCCACCGCCTGGCCAAGCGCGACCACCTCCAGGAGTTGCTCGACACTGGCCACGAGCGGCCCCTCGGGAGCGTCCGCCGGCGCCGAGCCCGGGTGGCCCTCGCCTGCTTCCGCTCCGTCACATCCCGTGTAGTAGGCGGTGGCGGACGGGACGGCACCCTTCCAGCGGGGGATCGTTTCGCCCACGAGGTCGGAGAGCCGCAGTCGCCGGCGTCCGGCCAGGCGGTGCCCGGCGGGGAGAACGGCCAGTCGCGGCTCGACCACCAGCGTCTCGGAATCCAGCCCCTGACCGTCGAACGGGCTGCGCAGCAGCGCCACATCGGCGCGGCCGTCCCGCAGCATCGCGATCGGCTCCCCGCTGCCGCCGACGACGACTTCGGGCGGCGGCAGATGCGCGCCCGTTTCCCGGTAGGCGGCGAGGATCTCCCGCAGCAGCCCGGCATCGCCGCCCGGCTTGACCGCCACGACGAGCTGGGGTGTCGGCTGACCGGCCCGGCGTGCGCGCCGGGCCGCCGCGTGCACCGCGTCGACCGCGATCCGGGCCTGGTCGAGCAGGACCTGACCGGCGTCGGTCAGCCTCGCCTGCCGGGTGGTGCGCTCCAGGAGGCGCACCCCGAGCCGGGACTCCATCTGAGCGATCGCCTTCGACAGCGGGGGCTGCGCCATCCCCAGGCGTTGCGCGGCCCGGCTGAAGTTCAGTTCCTCGGCGACCGCGATGAAGTACCTCAGCTCCCGCACCTCTAGCTCACTCATATCTGTGGACTATAGATCCAGAGTCCTCTGGTCTTTCCCCGATGCCCGTGGGTGAAGGGAGGCTGAGTGCCATGACCACTTCACAGAAGACCGCTCTGATCACCGGCGCGAACAAGGGGATCGGCAAGGAAACGGCGCGCAGGCTCGCGGCCCTCGGCATCACCGTGCTCATCGGTGCCCGCAACGCCGAGCGGGGCGAGGCGGCGGCCGAGGAGCTTCGCGCCGGCGGCGGGGACGTGCGATTCGTACCGCTGGACGTCACGGACGAGCTCTCGGTCCAGGCCGCCGCCCGGCACATCGAGGCCACGTTCGGCCGCCTCGACATCCTCGTCAACAACGCGGCGATCGCGGCCGGACCGCAGAGCCCGAGCGAGACCCCCGCCGCCGGCGTCCGGCAGGTCTACGAGACCAACGTGTTCGGCGTCATCGCGGTGACCCACGCCATGCTTCCCCTGCTGCGCCGCTCCGCCGCCGCACGCATCGTCAACATGTCCAGCGAACTCGGCTCCCTGACCCACATGGCCGACCCGGGCAGCCCGTGGTCCTCCTACACCTCGATCCTCCTCCCCTACTGCACGTCGAAGAGCGCGCTGAACGCGATCACCGTGCTCTACGCCAATGAACTGCGCGCCGAAGGGATCCTGGTCAACGCGGTGAGCCCCGGCTACTGCGCGACCGACCTCAACCGCCACAGCGGGGTACGCACGCCGGAGCAGGGCGCGGCCGTAGCGGTCGACCTGGCGACCGTGGACGAGAACGGCCCGACGGGCGCCCTGCTGGCCGAGGACGGCCCGATCCCCTGGTGAGCCGCGAACCGGCCGGCGGTGTCCACGGGCGGCTCCTGGGCCTCGACCACCCCCGCGCGGTCGGCACCCGCGGTCACCTCGCGGTGACCTCATGACGTACGGTCACCGGCCCTGGCGGCGTCCCGCGTCGAACCGGACCAGCACCCGCACCACACGCCACACCGCGGCAAGTCCACCCAGCCCCGCCCCCACCACCAGCAGGGCTTTCCCGGCCGGCTCGGAGACGCCGACGAGCAGGGCCGGCACCACGACGATCCCGAACACGAGCGCGCCCAGGATCGTGGCCGTCACCAGAGCGAAGACGATCTCGACCGTCATCGCGTCCTTCTCCCACCGTGCCTCTCGCCCCTTGTCCATGCCGTGAGTCTCACACACGTCGTCGCAGGGGCCCCCGCGTTCAACTGAACCGGGGTTCAGTGCCGGGAATGGGGCGTGATCCACTTGCTCGGTGCCGCAGGGAGCGGTGCGTGAGGAGTGTGAAGCGATGTCCGACACCGCCGCCGTCGTGGTCCGCCCGGTTCGGGAGGGTGATTTCGACCAGTGGCGTGCCCTGTACCGGGGGTACGCCGAGTTCTACCGGGTCGAGCAGACCGAGGAGGCCGCGCGGCTCGTCTGGTCCTGGATCCACGACCCCGGTCACGAGGTGGAGGGCCTGGTGGCCGAGGCCGCCGACGGCCGGCTCCTCGGGCTCGCCCACTTCCGGCCGTTCGCGCGTCCGCTGTCCGCGACCGTCGGCGGCTGGCTCGACGACCTGTTCGTGGACCCGGCGAGCCGTGGCTCCGGTGTGGTGGACCTGCTGCTGGGCGCTCTGCGCGGGATCGGGGCCGAGCGCGGCTGGAGCGTCGTCCGCTGGATCACGGCCGACGACAACCACCGCGCCCGGTCCAAGTACGACCAGGTGGCCACGCGCACGATGTGGATCACGTACGACATGGCCCCCGAGGCCTGACGGCCCGTCCTGCTCCGCGTGCCTGCCGGAAACCTGCACAACGTGTGCGTGGGCAGGGGCGGCCCCTTCACCTTTCCCCGACACCGCGGGGTTCGGGGCCGCCCGGACGGCACCCTTCTGTCCGCTTAAGTTCCCTGCGCGGGACGGGTCGGGCGAATCTGTTACTCGGATCCGAGGAGAAGCTGTCGGCATTCGGTGAAATTGAAGGCACGGCCGCTTCCCGGGGTGCAGAAGAACCCCCGACGATGCGTCAACCGAATTTCTCCGGTCAGCCGTTCACGTGATTTGATCAATCCCGCTGCGGCCGCAGAAGACGGATTCCCCCCATGAACGAAGGGTGCGCATCATGCGTCACGACCTTGAGACCGCTGAGATCTCCGACGCCGACCTCGACGCCGTTTCCGGCGGCCTCGTCACCGTCTCCGGCGGCCTCGCCGGCGCCCTGACCACCGACGTCGCCAACGTGCTCGGCACCGTCGGCTCGCTGCAGACGGTCCAGGGCGTCGAGGGCATCGTCTCCGGCGTGCCCGGCCTCGCCGCCGGCATCACCGGTGTCTCGGTGAACACCGCGGGCGTCACCGGCATCGCCGGTCTCTGAGCCCCATAAGGGCCGTGAACCCCGGAACCTTCCCGGTTCCGGGGTTCACGGACACCCCCGAGCCCGACCGCGGAAATCCCAACCGCGTGAATTGCGAGAGAATGCAGCCGAAGGAATAGTCCGTGCAGTTCCGCCGCAATGCGCTTTCCAAGCTGCAATCCCCCGAAGAACTCGACGTGCCCGTGCGTTTCGCGCGCCCGCAGGGCCGTCTCGTCCTGGCCGTGACCGTCGTCGTCATGGCGGCCGCGTGCGTCTGGGCCCTCACCGGCACGGTGACGTCCAAGGTGAACGCCCCCGGGATCCTCACCCACGCCGAGGGCACCTATCTCCTCCAGAGCCCCGTCGCCGGCCAGGTCACGGAGGTCCTCGTCGAGGAGGGCCGGTCCGTCGCCCCCGGCGCGCCCCTGCTGACCGTCCGCACGGACCGGGGCGACCGGCCCGTCCGCGCCGTCGCCGGCGGTCGCGTCACCAGGCTGCACGCCAGGCTCGGTTCGGTGGTCACCGCCGGCGCCGACGTGGCGACCGTCGAGCGCGTGACCGACCCGGACGCCCCTCTGGTGGCCGTCCTGTACCTGCCGGGCGACACCGCCGCCACGATCCGTGTGGGCGCCCGGGTCGACCTCGGCGTCCAGTCCGCCCCGCGCGACCGGTTCGGCGTGCTCCGGGGCCGGGTCACCGCCGTCGGCAGTACCCCGCAGACACAGGCACGGCTCGTTTCCTTCCTCGGCGACGCCGGTCTCGCCGCGCGGTTCTCCCGCCAGGGCGATCCGGTCGCGGTGCTCGTGGCCCTGGACCGCTCCCCCGCCGGCGCCTCCGGTTACGCCTGGTCCTCCTCGGACGGGCCCCCGCAGCCGCCCGCGTCCGGCACGCCCGTCAGCGGCGCCGTCCACCTCGCCGCGCAGCGGCCCGTCGACTGGCTGCTGCCGTGAGCGCGGCACGAGGAGCCGGCCCGACGGGGTCCCGGTCTCGTGGCAGGGGACGGACGACGGCCCGCAGGCTCCCGCCCGCCGCCGTGCCCGACCCGGGTACGCCCGCCGCCGGCCGTCCCCGGCGCCGTACGCCCGTCGCGAAGGGCCGGCGGCCCCGGACCGTTCGTACCCCCACCGTGCTCCAGATGGAGGCGGTCGAGTGCGGTGCCGCCGCGCTCGCGATGGTGCTCGGCCACCACGGCCGCTTCGTCCCGCTGGAAGAGCTCCGGATCGCCTGCGGCGTCTCCCGCGACGGGTCCCGGGCGGGGAACCTCCTCAAGGCGGCTCGCGGTTACGGACTCCAGGCCAAGGGCATGCAGATGGACCTGGCCGCGCTCGCCGAGGTCCGCGCACCGGCCGTGCTGTTCTGGGAGTTCAACCACTACGTCGTCTACGAGGGCACGGGCCGCCGTCTCGGCCGACCCGGCGTGTACATCAACGACCCCGGCAGCGGTCGCCGTTTCGTCCCGATGGACCAGTTCGACACCAGCTTCACCGGCATCGTGCTCACCTTCGAGCCGGGTCCCGCCTTCCGTCGCGGCGGAAGCCGGCCGGGTGTGCTCGCCGCCCTGCCCGCCCGGCTGCGCGGCACGTCGGGGACGATGGCCGCCGCGGTCGTCGCCAGCCTCCTCCTGGTGGCCGTGGGCGCCTGGGTGCCGGCCCTGAGCCGTACGTACATCGACATGTTCCTCATCGGGAACCAGACGTCCCTGCTCGGCGTGGTCTTCGCGGCGATGGCGACCGCCCTCGTGCTCACCGCGACCCTCACCGGCCTGCAGCAGGCCAATCTGCTGCGCGGCCGCATCATCGCCTCCACCCTGGGAAGCGCCCGCTTCCTACGCCATCTCCTCAGGCTCCCGCTCGCCTTCTACGCCCAGCGCAACCCCGCCGACCTGGTCCAGCGCCTCCAGTCCAACGACGCCGTCGCCGAGACCCTCGCCCGCGACCTCGCCGCGGCGGCCGTCGACGCCGTCGTCGTCCTGCTGTACGCGGTCCTGCTCTGGACGTACGACCCACAGCTCACCGTCGTCGGCGTGCTGATCGCCCTGCTCAACGTCGTCGCCCTGCGCCTCGTCGTCCACGTGCGGGCCGCCGGCACGCAGAAGCTGCGCGCCGAGAGCGCCCGGCTGACCAACACCGCGTACAGCGGACTGCAGCTCATCGAGACGATGAAGGCCACCGGCGGCGAGGACGGCTTCTTCCGCCGCTGGGCCGGTCAGCACGCCACGACCCTCGACGTGCAGCAGCGGCTCGGCGTGCCCAGCGCCTGGCTGGCGGTCGTCGCGCCCACCCTCGCCGCCCTCAACAGCGCGCTGATCCTCACGATCGGCGGTCTGCGGGCCGTGGAGGGGCACCTCACCGTCGGGCTTCTCGTCGCCTTCCAGGCCCTCGTGACCGGTTTCACCGCACCGATCACCCGGCTCAACGGAGTGGCGGGCCGCATCCAGGACTTCGCGGCGGACGTCGCCCGCCTGAGGGACGTCGAGGACTTCCCCGTCGACCCGGTGCACACCCGGCGCGCGCCGCACGCCCCGACGCGCCGCCTCACCGGCCACGTCGAGCTGGACGGGGTCACCTTCGGCTACAGCCCCCTCGACGCCCCGCTGCTCAAGGAGTTCTCGCTGACCGTCGGACCCGGGCAGCAGGTCGCCCTGGTCGGCGGCTCCGGCAGCGGCAAGTCCACCGTCTCGCGGCTGATGTCCGGCCTCTACACCCCCTGGGAGGGCGCGATCCGCATCGACGGCATGCGCCTGGAGGACATCCCGCGCAGTGCCCTCGCCGCCTCCGTCTCCTTCGTCGACCAGGACGTCTTCCTCTTCGAGGGGACCGTCCGCGACAACGTGGCGCTCTGGGACCCCTCGATCACGGACGAGGCCGTCGTCAGCGCCCTCCAGGACGCCGCCGTGTACGACGACGTCGCCCGTCGCCCCGGCGGCATCCGCAGCCGCGTCGAGCAGGACGGCCGCAACTTCTCCGGCGGCCAGCGCCAGCGCCTGGAGATCGCCCGCGCGCTGGTGCGCCGGCCCAGCGTCCTGATCCTCGACGAGGTGACCAGCGCCCTCGACGCGGCCACCGAACAGATCGTCATCGACAACCTGCGGCGGCGCGGCTGCGCCTGTGTGGTCATCGCCCACCGGCTGAGCACCGTGCGCGACAGCGACGAGATCGTCGTGCTCGACCGGGGCACGGTCGTGGAACGCGGTCGCCACGAACAGCTCGTCGCGGCGCGGGGCGCGTACGCCGGCCTGGTCAAGGAGCACTGACGTGACCTTCCCCCATCCGCCCGCCGACCTCGCCGGCGTACGGCACGGCGGCGTCCCTGACCCGGTCGTCGCCGCCCTGGGCGCCCTGGGCGGCGCGGTCGACTGCGCCGGGCTGCGCAGTGTCGCCCTCGAAGGCCCGCACGTCCTCTGGCTCGTCGCCGACGGCGCGATGGACCTGTTCGCCGTCGACACGGCACGGCTCGGCCCCTGGCACTCCCTGGGCCGCGTCGAGACGGGCACGCTGCTGCTCGGCCCGGTCGACGGCCCCGCGCACACCCTGATAGGCCGCCCCGTACAGGGCTGCGTGCTGCGCCGCATCGAACTGCGCGAACTGCCGTACGGGGCAGGCCAGACGTACGGGGAGCAGCCGTACGGAGCCGGGCAGGTCCACGGGGAGCAGGGGTTCGGCGGCCAGTGGTACGAGGGGCAGTGGTACGCGGACGGCTGGTACGAGAACCGGAGCGCGTACGGCATGCCGGCCGAGGCCCCGCCCAGCCCCCTGGAGCACGCCTTCGCGCTCGGCATCGGGCGCGGCCTTCGCGTCCTGTACCAGGCGGCCCTCGACGACGCCTCCGGCGCTGCCGACGGCGACGTCCTGTGGATGCAGGTCGGCCCCGGCAGCATCGCGTACGGAGCGGCGTACGAGAGCCATCAGGGCCAGGGCCACGGGTCGGGCACCCTGCTGATCGAGCCCGCGACCTGGCAGGGCATGGTCGACCAGCAGTACCGGCTGTTGTACGCCCTGGACGACTGGATCGAGCAGCTCGAACGCGAGCACGAGGACCGCGCGGCCGCGGGGATCGAGGCGGGGAAGGCGGCCCGCACGCGTGCGGACCGCACGCTGCTCGCCTCCATCGGCCGCGCCGGCGGCGGTTCTTCGGCGGATCGTGCGGGTGCCGACGCGACCTACGCCGTGTGCCGGGCGGTCGCCGACGAGGCGCGCATCGCCCTCGCGGAGCCGGCCGCCGTCGACACGGAGACCGGGCGCCTCGACCCCGTCGAGCGCATCGCGGTCGCCTCCCGGATCCGGACCCGGGGTGTCCGGCTCGGTGAGCGCTGGTGGCGCGAGGACAGCGGCCCGCTCGTGGGGCACCGCGCGGCGGACGGGACACCCGTCGCCCTGCTGTGGCGGCGCGGCCGGTACGTGGCCTTCGACCCGGCCACCGGCGAGCGGGAGCGCGTCGGCCGGGCCTCCGCCGAGGAGTTCGCGCCGCGGGCCGTCATGTTCTACCGGCCGCTGCCCGACCGGCCGCTCGGCGTGCTGCGCCTGCTCCGGTTCAGCGTCCGCGGGACCCGGGCGGAGCTCCGCGACCTGCTCCTCGGCGGGCTCGTCGCGGTCGCGCTCGGCGCCCTCGTCCCCGTCGCCACCGGCAAGGTGCTCGGCGCGTACGTGCCGGCGGCCGAGACCGGACTCATCGTCCAGGCGGGCGTCGCGATCATCGCGACCAGCATCGTGTCGGCCGTCTTCATGCTGCTCCAGAACACCGCGATCCTCCGCATGGAGGGCCGGATCGAGGCCACGCTCCAGCCGGCCGTCTGGGACCGCCTGCTGCGCCTGCCGACGACGTTCTTCGCCGGCCGCTCGACCGGTGAACTGGCGGGTGCCGCGATGGGCATCAGCGCCATCCGGCGGGTGCTGTCCGGCATCGGCCCCGTGGTCGTCCAGGCCGGCACCGTGGGCACGGTGAACCTGGTGCTGCTCCTCGTGTACAGCGTGCCCCTGGCCCTCGTCGCGCTCGCCCTGCTGCTCACCACGGCCGCCGTCTTCCTGGGCCTCGGCCTGTGGCAGCTGCGCTACCAGCGGCAGCTGATCCGGCTCGGCCACCAGCTCGACAACCAGGCCTTCCAGACGCTGCGCGGTCTGCCGAAGCTGCGCGTGGCGGCGGCCGAGAGCTTCGCGTACGCCGCCTGGGCGGGGCGCTTCGCCCGCACCCGCGAGCTGCACCGGCGCGTCGGGCGGATCAAGAACCTCCTCGCGGTCCTCGGCGCGGTCTGCCTGCCGCTGTGCACGCTCGTGATGTTCGCACTCCTGGCCGGCCCGGCCCGCGGCACCCTGTCCGCGAGCGAGTTCCTCACGTTCAGCACCGCCGTCACGATGATGCTGTCCTCGGTCACACAGCTGACCGGCGCCCTCCTGTCGGCGGCCGCCGTCCAGCCCATGTTCGAGCAGATCAGGCCGGTGCTCCGGGAGACGCCCGAGGTCCGCGGCTCCAGCGCCCCGCCCGGCGAACTGACCGGGGCGATCGAGGCCGAGAACCTCTCCTACCGCTACAGCGAGGACGGCCCGCTGGTCCTCGACGGGGTCAGTCTGCGGGTGCGGCCGGGCGAGTTCGTCGCGATCGTCGGGGCCAGCGGCTGCGGCAAGTCCACGCTCCTGCGGCTGCTCATCGGCTTCGACCGGCCGGCCGCCGGTGCCGTGCGGTACGACGGCCAGGATCTCGCGGCCCTCGACCAGGCGGCCGTGCGCCGCCAGTGCGGCGTCGTCCTCCAGAACGCCCAGCCGTTCTCCGGCTCGGTCCTCGACTGCATCCGCGGCGCCGGTGCGTACCCCCTGGAGGACGCGTGGGCCGCCGCCGCGATGGCGGGTCTGGCCGAGGACATCAAGGCCATGCCGATGGGCATGCACACGATGCTGACCGACGGCGGAGGAACCGTGTCGGGCGGGCAGCGCCAGCGGCTGATGATCGCTCAGGCGCTCATCCGCAGGCCCCGCATCCTCTTCTTCGACGAGGCGACCAGCGCCCTGGACAACGAGGCGCAGCGGACCGTCATCGAGTCGACCCGGGCGCTGAACGCGACGCGCGTGGTGATCGCCCACCGACTGTCCACGATCATGGACGCGGACCGGGTGATCGCCCTGGCGGACGGACGTGTCGTCCAGGAGGGGACTCCCGCCGAGCTCCTCGCCGATACGAGTGGACTGTTCCACGAACTGGTGCGACGTCAGCTGGGATGAAACCGGCCGGGCCGTCGGGTGCGTGTACACGGAGGACAGTGATCATCGCCGAAGGAGACACCTTGCACACCCACGGACCCGGCCCGTCCCGCCGTACCACGCTCACCCTGGGCGTCGGAGCGGCACTCACGGCCGCCCTCGCCCTGAACGGCGGCACCGCGCAGGCCTTACCGGAACCGGGCGGCATCGTCGCGCGGCTGAGGCGCCTGGAGCAGGAGCACACCGCACGGCTCGGCGTGTTCGCCCGTGACATGCGCACGGGCAGGACCGTGGCCCACCGGGCGCACGAACGCTTCCCCATGGCCTCCGTGTTCAAGACCCTCGCCGCCGCTGCCGTCCTGCGCGACCTCGACCGCGACGGCGAGTTCCTCGCCCGACGGGTCCACTACACCCAGGCGTACGTCACGAGGTCGGGCATCTCGCCGATCGCGGGTCTCGCGCAGAACATCGCGGGCGGCATGACGATCGCCGAACTCTGCGACGCCACGATCCGCTTCAGCGACAACACCGCCGGCAACCTGCTCCTCAAGGAGCTGGGCGGCCCCACCGCCGTCACCCGTTTCTGCCGCTCGATCGGGGACCGCGTCACCCGGCTCGACCGGTGGGAGCCCGAGCTCAACTCGGCGGAGCCCTGGCGGATCACCGACACCACCACCCCGCACGCCATCGGCCTCTCCTACGCCCGTCTCGTACTCGGCGACGCGCTGGAACCCCACGACCGCGAGCGGCTCACCGACTGGCTGCTCCGCAACACCACCAGCACCGAGAAGTTCGGCCGCGGCCTGCCGCGCGACTGGCAGCTCGCCGACAAGACGGGTTCGCCGCGCTACGGCGGCGCCAACGACGTGGGCATCGCCTGGCGGCCGGACGGCACGCCGATCCTCCTCGCCGTCCTCACCACCCAGCCCGAGGAGGAAGCCCCGACCGACAACCCGCTGGTGGCAAGCACCGCCGGGCTGCTGGCCGAGGAGTTCGGCGAGAGGGCGGACGCGGATCGCCGTGTCTGATTCGTTCAAGAGGAAGACGAGGCCGGCCCACTAACGTCGGTGCCATGACCATCACGGGCAGGGAATCGCGCCACCTCGGCATCCGGATCGACCGCACCGCCTCCGATGTGTACGCCTACGCCTCGGACCCGGCCAACCTGCCCGCGTGGGCGCACGGCCTGGGGGAATCCATCGAGCGGGTCGGGGACCAGTGGGTGGCGGACTCCTCGCCCCTGGGACGCGTCGTGGTCGCCTTCGCCCCGCACAACGAGCTGGGCGTGCTCGACCACGACGTCACCCTCCCCTCGGGGGAGACCGTCCACAACCCGGTGCGGGTGATCGCCGACGGCACTTCGAGCGAGGTGGTGTTCACGCTCCGCCGTCAGCCGGGCACGAGCGACACCGACTTCGAACGCGACGCCGCCACGGTCACGGCCGACCTGACCCGGCTGAAGGAGCTGCTGGAGTCCGCCTGAGCGCCACGGGGCGGATGCCGCTGATCTCGGCGGCATCCGCCCAGTGGCGGCTCATAGGATCGCCGCCATGACACTCCGCCCCGTCCTCGTGAACATCAAGGCCCTCGACGACTCGCTGGTCGGCCGGTTCTGGGCGGAGGCGCTCGGCTGGGTCGCCTCCAGCGGGCGCCCCGGCGAGACGGGCGTCAAGCCCGTCGGCTTCGACTGGGCGGACCCGGTCACCGTCTGCGTCGACGTCGTCGCCGTCCCGGAACCCAAGTCGGCGACGAAGAACCGTGTGCACCTCGATCTGGCCACCACCTCCGCCGACCATCAGGCGGAGCTGGTCGCGCGCCTCCTCTCGCTCGGTGCGACGCCCGTCGACGTGGGGCAGGGCGACGTGCCGTGGACGGTCCTCGCCGACCCGGAGGGCAACGAGTTCTGCGTACTGGAGCCGCGGGACACCTACCGGGACACCGGTCCGATCGCCGCGATCGTGGTGGACTGCGAGGATCCACGGGCCATGGCCCGGTTCTGGGACGAGGCGCTGGACTGGACGCTGCACACGGTGACCGACGACCAGGCCGTACTGCGTTCCGCCCAGGGGGTCGGCCCGTATCTCGAGTTCCTCCGCGTCGGCCCGAAGACCGTGCCGGACCGCGTCCACATCGATCTGCTGCGGTACCCCCGTGACGATCACGAGGCGGAGGCGGCCCGGCTGCGGGCCCTCGGCGCCGCCGACCTCGACGTCGGCCAGGGCGACGTGCCGTGGATGTGCATGACGGACCCGGAGGGCCACGAGTTCTGCGTCCTCGCCCGCTCGTCCTGACGCGGAGCCCCGGCGTCAGCCGCGCCAGTGGACCGTACCGGCGGTGAGGTCGGCGACGGTCCGGCGCACGAGGTCGCCGCCGGCGGCGCGTCCTGTCCTATCGGGCGGGGGTCCGGGGCGCGGCCACGGTGCTGAGGTGTTCGGCGTACTCGTCCAGGGCCGCCTGGGCCTGGACGTCGTCGCGGTCGATCAGCCAGTTCAGGGTCAGTCCGTCCATGACGCTCAGGCCGTAGCGCGCCAGGGCCGGGAGCGGCACGTTCCAGCGGAAGCCCGCGAGGTCGGCGATCGCTTCGAGGTGGTCGCTGTAGACCTGGAGGTAGTGCTGGTACTGGCGGCGGGCGACGTCGGCCAGGCCGGGCTGGCGCAGCGCGTACTGGGTGAGCTCGTAGGTGACCATGTGCTCGGCGGGCCGCTCGCGGACCTGGTCCCAGTAGGCGTGCAGGGTGTGGAAGATGATGTCACGCGTCGAGCCTTCCGCCGGCGACGCGGTGGCGGGGGCGACGCTCCTCAGGGTGATGCGTTCGATCACGCTGTGGAGGAGCTCCTCCTTGGAGCGGAAGCAGTAGTGGAAGGCCCCGAGGGGAAGTCCCGCCTCGCTGACGACGGCGCGGGTCGTGGTCTTGGCGACGCCGTCGCGGATCATGACGCGGATGGCCGCCTCGACCAGCTGCTCACGGCGCTCGTCGGCTGAGCGGCGGGTCATGGCGTCTCCATCGACGGGGTGGGGCGGTGAACCGGATCAACGTATCCCAGCGGCTCCGCCCGCCCGTGACCAGGTCGGCCTCGCGGGCGGCCGGTCACAGGAAGGCCCGGCCCTCGCCCCGGTAGGTCGGTACGACGTCGACGATCCGGTCGCCGTCGACGAGGTGGAGCTCGTTGACGCGTTCGCACAGTTCGCCCGCCTTGGCGTGGCGGAACCAGACGCGGTCGCCCGTCCGCAGGCCGGTCACGCCGTCGCCGGTGAGGGGCGTCTGCACTTCGCCCGCGCCTTCCTGGGAGAGGAGTCGCAGGCCGGTCGGCCACACGGGGGCGGGCAGTCGGTCGGTGCCGGGCGCGCCGGAGGCGATCCAGCCGCCGCCGAGGACGGTGACGTGGCGCGGGCCGGGACGGCGTACGACGGACAGGACGAAATGGGCGGCGGGGTGCGGGCGGAAGCCGCGGTAGTGGTCGAAGAGGGTCGGGGCGTAGAGGCCGGAGCCGGCGCCGAGCTCGGTGACGGCCGGTTCGGCGGAGGTGTTCTCCAGGCTGCCGGTGCCTCCGCCGTTGACGAACTCCAGGGGGGTCACGGACTGGACGGCGCGGATGGCGGCGGCACGCCGTTCGCGCAGTTCGCGGGTGGAGAGCCTCTGCATGAGCCGGACGGCGGTGCGGCCGGCCCGCGAGCCGGGCTGGTTGTCGCCGATGCCGGCGATCTGCCCTTCGTACGACATGAGGCCGACGAGCCGGAGACGCGGTCGGGCGGCGACGGCCAGGGCCAGCTCACGGGCCTGGCGCGGTGAGTGCAGGGGTGAGCGGCGCATGCCGAGGTGGAGGCGTCCGCCGGCCAGGCGCAGCGAGGCGTCGAGGTCGAGGCAGACGCGGACCGGGGGGCCGGACGGGCCGATGGCGGCGGCCACGAGGTCGAGGTGCTCGACGGAGTCGACCATCAGGGTGACGCGGGCGGCGAGCTGCTCGTCGCCCCCCAGACGGCCGAGCGCGTCCGTGTCGACGGAGGGGTAGCCGACGAGGACGTCGTGGTGGTCCTCGGCGAGCCAGAGCGCTTCGGGGAGCGTGAAGGCGAGGATGCCGGAGAACCCGGGGAGGCGGAGGGTGTCGCCGATGAGGGCACGGCAGCGCAGGGACTTGCTCGCGAGCCGGATCGGCTTGCCGCCGGCGCGCCGGGTCATCTGGTGGGCGTTGGCCCGCAGGGCGCCGAGGTCGACGACGGCGAACGGCGGCTGGAGGGCGGCCGTCGCTTCCAGGAGGCTCGGAAGCCCGGCGAGACCCGAGAGCCCGGCCGGACTCGGCGAACCGGAAGGACCCGGGGAGCCGTAAGGGCTCGGCGAACCGGAAGGGCCCTTGGAGCCGGAGGGGCTCGGGGAGCCCGATGGGCTCCGGGAGCCGGAAGGGCTCGGCGAAGTGGAAGGGATCGGAGGGCCGGAAGGGCTCCGGGAGCCGGAAGGGCTCGGCGAAGTGGAAGGGATCGGAGGGCCGGAAAGGCCCGCGGCGCCGGCTGGTGACGGCGGGCTCCCGGGGCCGTGCGGAGCGGGCGTCGTACCGGTGACATGCGGCTGCTGTGCCATGACCCTGTGGCCTTTCTCCAGACCTGCTCGGCCCCGCAACCGTCTCCTGGTCAATCGTCCAAGTCAAGCGTCCCCGACCCTTGACTTGGACGGTTGACCAAGTCCAGTCTTCCGGGAACCGCCGCCCGGACTGGGGCGCGGCCGCCGTCGATCCACCCCGAGAGGACTCCGGTCATGACCAGCGTGTGGCGCAACTGGGCGGGCAACGAGCAGGCGCGGCCCGTGCGCGTTCTGCATCCGGCGGACGCCACCGAGGTGGCCGGGGCCGTGCGGCGCGCGGCCGCGGAGGGCCATCGGGTGAAGGCGGTCGGCGCGGGTCACTCCTTCAGCCCGGTCGCCGTCGCCCCGGGGGTCCAGCTGCGCCTGGACCGCCTGGCGGGGCTTCGGTCGGTGGACCGGGAGACCGGTCTCGTCACGGTCGACGCCGGGATGCCGCTGTGGCGGCTGAATCCGCTGCTCGCCGAGCACGGCCTGGCCATGGAGATCCTCGGCGACATCGACCGGCAGACCGTGTCCGGGGCCATCTCGACGGGCACGCACGGTTCGGGAACCCGCTTCGGCGGCATCGCCACCCAGGTGCGCGCGCTGGAACTCGTCCTCGCCGACGGGTCGTTGGTCACGTGCTCGCCCGACGAGCGGCCGGAGCTCTTCGCCGCGGCCCGGGTCGGGCTCGGCGCGCTCGGTGTCATCACCGCGGTGACCTTGCGGTGTGTGCCGCTGTTCGCCCTGCACGCCCACGACGCCGCCCTGCCCGTCGCGGAGACCCTCGACCGGATCCACGAACTCGCGGACACCAACGACCACTTCGAGTTCTTCTGGTTCCCGCACAGCACGACGACCCTCACCCGCCGCTTCCGGCGGCAGCCGGCCGACGTCCCGCTCAAGCCCATCGGCGCCGTCGCACGCCGCCTGGACGAGACCGTCAGCGGTCTCGGCTTCGAGGTGCTCAACCGCCTGGGCACCCGCTACCCCGGGCTCGTTCCGCCGATCACGCGGTTCGCGGCCCGGGCGATGTCCACGCGCGAGTGGTCGGACCTCTCGTACCGGATCTTCGCCTCGCCGCGCGATGTGCGCTTCCACGAGGGGGAGTTCGCCATCCCCCGGGAACACGCCGTCGACGCGCTGCGGGAGATCAAGCGGTGGATCGACGCGCACGACGCGAAGGTGTCGTTCCCGCTGGAGGTCCGCTTCGCCGCCGCCGACGACATCTGGCTCTCCACGGCGTACGGCCGCGACAGCTGCTACATCGCCTTCCACCA
Organism: Streptomyces sp. NPDC055815; assembly: GCF_053616475.1. NCBI lineage: Bacteria > Bacillati > Actinomycetota > Actinomycetes > Kitasatosporales > Streptomycetaceae > Streptomyces > Streptomyces sp. NPDC055815. The sequence goes on from NZ_JBSHDU010000003.1 coordinate 40,745, forward strand.
GTACCACCGCATGCCCTACGCCCCGTTCTTCGAGGCGTGCGAGTCGATCCTCGGCGCGTACGGGGGACGCCCGCACTGGGGCAAGATGCACGGCCTCGACGCGGAGCGCCTGCGCCCGCGGTACGCACGCTTCGACGACTTCACCGCCCTGCGCGACGCCCTCGACCCCACCGGCGTCTTCGCCAATCCCTACCTCGACCGCGTCCTCGGCGTGGGACCCGAGGCGAAGCCGGTCTAGGGGGCGGCTCCCTGACGTACACCCCCCTGGGTATCCATGGACACCGCCCATAGATACCCAGGGGGGTATTTGACTTCGCTACGGCACCTTGTTTACGGTCGAGTACGTCAATACCCACGGGGGTATCGCCAGCGTGCAGTCCCCCGATGCGTGAAGGGGCTGCCGTGTTCTTCGCCCAGTACTACCTCGACTGCCTCTCCCAGGCGTCGTACATGATCGCCGACGAGCGCTCCGGGCAGGCGGTGGTCGTCGACCCCCGCCGGGACGTCTCGGAGTACCTCGCCGACGCCGCCGCCCGCGGATTCACGGTCGTCGGCGTGATCAACACCCACTTCCACGCGGACTTCGTCGCCGGTCATCTGGAGATGGCGGACGAGACGGGGGCCTGGATCGGCTACGGCCGGCGCGCCGAGACCGAGTACCCGATCCGCACGCTCGCCGAGGGCGAGCGGATCTCCCTCGGCGACGTCACGCTGGAGATCCTGGAGACCCCAGGCCACACCCCGGAGTCGATCAGCGTCCTCGTGTACGAGCGGGCCGAGGACCAGGTGCCGTACGGCGTCCTGACCGGCGACGCGCTGTTCATCGGCGATGTCGGCCGGCCCGATCTGCTCGCCTCGGTGGGCGTGACCGCCGAGGAACTCGGCGCGATGCTCCACGACAGCGTGCAGAACAAGCTCATGGGGCTGCCGGACGAGGTGCGGGTCTTCCCCGCGCACGGCGCCGGATCGGCCTGCGGCAAGAACCTGTCGACGGAGAAGCAGTCGACGATCGGCGAGCAGCGGGCCACCAACTACGCCTGTGCCCCGATGGGCCGCGAGGAGTTCGTGGCGCTCGTCACCGCCGGCCAGCCGGCCGCGCCCGGCTACTTCGCGTACGACGCCGAGCTCAACCGCAGGGACCGGGCCCGCTACGACGCCTCGGCCCCGCGTCCGCTGACGCTCGCCGAGTTCAGCGAGCTGCGGGCCGGTGACGCGATCGTGGTGGACGCCCGCGACCCGCAGGAGTTCGCGGCGGGGCATCTGCGCGGCGCGGTGAACGTGCCCGCCGACGGCCGCTTCGCCGAGCAGGCCGGCACGGTCCTCCACCCGGCCGCCGAACTGGTCGTCATGGCGCCGCAGAACCGGGAGGAGGAGGTCGTCACCCGTCTCGCCCGGATCGGCTTCGACCGGGTCGCCGGCTACCTGCGCCATCCCGAGGAGGCACTGGAGGCGCTGGCCGGCGAGGTCTCCCCCGCGAGCCGGGTCACCGCCGCCCACCTGCGCACCGCCCTCGCGGGCGAGCGGCCGCCGGTCGTCGTGGACGTGCGCAGCTGCGGCGAGCGCGAGGCGAACGGCTTCGTCGAGTCGGCCCTGCACATCCCGCTGAGCGAACTCCCCGACCGAGCTCACGAGTTGCCGGCCGACCGACCGCTGGTCGTGCACTGCGCCGGCGGCCACCGTTCGTCCATCGCCGCGAGCCTGCTGCGGCAGCGCGGCTTCCAGGACGTCTCCGACATCCTCGGCGGATACGCCGCCTGGGCGCTGATGGACTCGACCGCGGCCTAGCCACAGGCCCCTGTAGAGAATCCCGGCCTAGCCACAGGCCCCCCTGTAAAGAAATCCGGACCTGGCCCCTCACACCCTCCCACATAGCCCCCGCGGTATATCTGGTACGCCCGACCGACTCGAAGTGGATCCCATGAGCACCACCCCCGCGCCCACCCCCTCCCTCACTCCCGCCGTGCTGCACCGGCTCGTCCAGGAAGGGCGCGCCCCGCGCCTCCTCGACGTGCGCACACCGGGTGAGTTCCGTACGGCGCACATCCCCGGCTCGTACAACGTGCCGCTCGACACCCTCCGTGAGCACCGCGCCGAGCTCCTGAGCCACCTCGACGAGGACGTCGTCCTCGTCTGCCGCTCCGGGCAGCGCGCCACGCAGGCCGAGAAGGCCCTCGCCGAGGCCGGACTGCCGCACCTGCGCGTCCTGGAGGGCGGCATCGTCGCCTGGGAGACCGCCGGCGCGCCCGTCGAGCGCGGGCCCGAGCGGTGGGACATGGAGCGCCAGGTCCGGCTCGTGGCCGGCTCGATCGTCCTGACCACCGGACTCGTCGGGGTGTTCGTGCCGGGGGCCCATCTGATCGGCACCGCCATCGGAGCCGGCCTGACGTACGCGGCGCTCAGCAACTCCTGCGCGATGGGTGTGCTGCTGTCCAAGCTGCCGTACAACCGGGGGCCGCGCCCCGACATCCGCACGGTGATCGCGGAGCTGCGGAGCACGTCGTGACCGTCGTGGTCGTCGCCGCCTCTCTGCTCGTCGGCATCAGCCTCGGCGCCCTCGGGGGCGGCGGCTCGATCCTGACGGTGCCGATCCTGGTCTACCTGGCCGGCCTCGGCGCCAAGGAGGCGATCGCCACCTCCCTGTTCGTGGTCGGCGTCACCAGCCTCGCCGCGCTGGTCCCCCACGCGCGCGCCCGCCGGGTCCGATGGCGGACCGGGCTGCTCTTCGGCGGGTTCAGCATGGCCGGCGCGTACGCCGGCGGGCGGCTCGCCGCCCACCTTCCCAGCACGGCCCTGCTGGTCGCCTTCGCCCTGATGATGCTGGCCACGGCGGTCGCGATGCTCCGCAAGCCCCGGCGCGACCGGGAGAAGACGCGCGGGCCGCTCCCTCTGAAGCGCATCGCGGTGGACGGTCTGGCCGTCGGCGCGGTGACGGGCCTGGTCGGCTCGGGCGGCGGTTTCCTCGTCGTCCCGGCGCTCGCCCTGCTCGCCGGGCTGCCGATGGGCCTCGCGGTCGGCACCTCGCTGCTCGTCATCGCGATGAACTCCTTCGCCGGGCTCGCGGGGCACCTCTCGGGCGTCGGGATCGACTGGGGCCCCGCCCTGACCGTCACCGCGGCGGCCGTGGTCGGCAGTCTCGTGGGCGGGCGGCTCGCCGGGCGCATCCCGCAGGACGCGCTGCGCACGGCGTTCGGCTGGTTCGTCGTCGTCATGGGCGTCTTCGTCCTCGCGCGACAGCTGGACACCGCGGTGTGGAGCCACCCGGCCACCTGGGCGGTCCTCGGAACCGCGACGGCCGGCGCGGTCGCCGTCCGACTGCGGCGGTCCTCGACCGCGAGGAGCACACCCTGAGTCCGCGCACCCGGCCTCCTTCATTTCGGTGAACCCGATAATCGGTGGAGTCGGCAGCAGGCCCTCGCGCACAATGCCCGCGATGATCTCGACTGCCGACCAGCTGCTCGCCGCCCTCGAACCCCTGCCGCACGCCGCCCGGCTCCGGTTCACCGCCGTCACCGCTCACCGGCTCGCCTCCCGGGGCGCACTGCGTCCCCTGCTCGCCGCCCTGGACGCCCGGGGCCCCTACGAGCGCCGTCTCGCCGCGCTGGCGGCGCTGGCCGCCGAGGACGCGGAGCACCTGATCGCCCGGCTCGGCGATCCCGACCCCGTGGTCCGCCGGTACGCGCTGCGCGGGGCACGGCGATTGGCCTTCGCGGACTCGGCCGTCGAAGCCGCGTACGACGACGCACCCGCCGTGGTCCGCGCCGACCTCGCGCGGCTGCTGCGTGACGGGCGCCGGTCCGGCCTCGTCGAGCGGCTGGTGCTCCGGGTGCGCACCGCCTACGGCGACCGGGACGCGGCCCTTCTGCTGCCGGGGTGCTCGACGGAGTTCACGGCACGGCTGCTGCCCGAACTCGCCGGAGCCCTCGCGTACGAGGACTGGAGCACGCTGGCCGTCCGCCATCCCGTCGCCGTCCTCGACCACGCGGAGCGTGAACTCGCCGGTATCCCCGAGCGGTTGCGCGATCTCTGGTGGAAGCGGCACGCCGCCGGGATCGCCGCCGCCCTGCCGGCCGCGCCGGGGCGGGTGCTCGGCCTCCTTGAGCGGTACGGCCCCGGCAATCTGCCCGGTCCGGTGTCCGACCGGCTCGGCGAGCTCGTCGCGGTCGACGCGGAGCGCGTCGCGCGCTGGTTCGCCGATCCGCGCCGGATGGCCGAGCGGTGGGAACGGACGCCCGGGCCTGCGGTCATGCGGCGCCTGGTGGCGGCCGATCCGCCGTCCCTGCCCAAGCTGGGGGCCCGGTGGTTCCACCGGGAGGCCTTCCGTCTTCTGCTGCGGTCGGTGCCACCGGCACGCCGGGCCGGATTCGTGGACGCCGTCGTCGAGGCCGGGGATCCGCACCGGAACGTACGCGCCCACCAAGGGGTGCTGGCCCTGCTGCCGACCACCGAGCGGCACGCCCGGGCCCGGGCCGCGATCGAGGAGATCCGCGACGACCGCCACGCGAGCTGGGACGTCTGGGGTCTCCTGGCCCTGCTCCCGCCCGCCGAAGCCCGTCCCCGACTGCTGGCAGACCTCCGTACCGATGACGCCGAGGAGCGCGGTGTCCTCTGGTACCAGCTGGTCGTCAACGCCGGCCACACCGGTGATCCGGGGCAGGTCGCGGACGTGCTCGCACTGGCCGCCGGGCGGCTCGCCCACGAGCGCGACCCCGTACGCGAGGAAGCCCTGTCCGCCTGCGCCGAACTGCCGGCACCGCTTCTCGCGGCGGCCCTCGGCGCCGGGACGCCCGCCGGCGGCACCGGGGCCGACGCCCTGGAGCGGCTGTGTCGGGACGCCCTGGGCGCCCGCGACTGCTCGTACGGGACCCGTGACGCGATCCGGACGCTGGCGGTGAACCTGCTCGCCGCCGGCACGGACGCGTCTGCGGGCGACGCCGGCAGCGCTGCCTCCGCCACGGACACGGACGCGTCTGCCGAGACCCCCGTTTCCGACGCCGCGCGGACCGCTGTGCGCCTCGTGGAAGCACTCACCGTTCACACCGGCACGCTGGAACTCGGTCGCCTCGGTCCCGTCGTGCGGGGCCCCGGGGCCGGAGTCCTGCTTGGCGCCATCGGGCCATGGCTCGACCGCGCGGCCGCCCGTGGCGACGTCACGCCCCTGCTCACCCTGGTCGGATCCGCCGGACGCCGTGCGCACCGGATCCCGGAGCTCCAGGACCGAATCGAACAGGCCTTGCGCGTCTGTCCCGACGGGGTGTTCGGCGAGGTCGCGGCGGCCTGGCTGGCCGGTCCGGCGACCCGGGGCGACCGTGCGGCCGAGTTGCTGGCCCGGGAGCCGTCCACCGCCTTCGTACCCCAGGTGCTCGCCGTACTCGCCGCGGAACGCACCGACCTGCTGGACCGCGCCCTGCCCGAGACCCCGCTCCCGGGCGGACGGTTCCCCGCGGCCGGTGCTCCCCGGCCGCTGCCGCCCTTCCGGTACGCCGACCGGTGGCTGCCCCGGCAGCAGGAGGCCGCGGTCCGGCTGGCCGCGGCCGCGGTCGCCGATGACGGCCGGGGCCTCGACGAACGTGCCGCGCTGCTCCGTACGGTGGCCCCGGTGCCGACCTACGGAAGGTCCCTGCTCCAGCAGTACACGGCCGCGGAGCCGACCGCGGCCGCGCCTCCTCTCCTGGCGGCGGCCCTGGACGCCGCGGCCCACACCGACGACCCGGCCTCGGCCCTCGGCGCCCTGCTCGACCACGCGGGCGACGAGCGGGCCGCGGCGGCCTGGTCCGCCGCCACCCGCGCCGCCGCACACGCCCGGCCCAGCCGGGTCGCCGCCCTGCTCCGTGACGTCCTGACCCGCGAGACCGGGGTGAAGGTCACCGTGAGGAAGGCGGCCGCGCGGCTGGCCGCCCGCCATCTGCCCCCGGGCGCCGCCACCGCACTCCTGTCCACCGTGGCCCGTACCCCGGGCATCCATCCGGACGTGCACGCCGCCGTCGTCGGCCTGGCCCCGACGCTGCTGCCGGACGAGGAGATGTGGGCCCTGCTGGAAGCGGCGGCCGCCGACGGGCCCGGCGCCGCCCGGCGCGCGCTCCTGGACGTGAATCCGGCGGACCTGGCCCCGGCTCACCGGTCGCGGTACGGGGAGCTCGTCGCCCGGCTTGCCTCCGTACCCGAGGAACAGGTGGTGGAGAGTGCCCTGTTCGCCCTCCGTGACTGGGCGCGGTACACCCCGGCGGCCGGCGCGGCGCTCGCGGAGGTCTGCACGGACCTCGCCTCGCCGTGGAACGCCGATCGGGCGGGCTACGGGCTGACGGAACTCGCCCGGTCCGAGCTGCCCCACCCGATCGGCGGCGCGGCGCCCGGCAGCCTTCTGCACGGTGTCGTGGACCGGCTTCTGGCGCTCGTCGCGGCCGGGGAGCCCGAGGGCGGCGGACGCGGTCGGGACCTGCCGGCCCGCCGTCGTCTGCACTCCCTGCTCGGCTCGTCGATCCACGACCACCGGATGTGCGCTGCCCTGGCCCGGCAGTTGGCCGCCGAGCCGGCCGTCGCCGCCACCCGCACCGCCCTCCTCGTACGGGCGATCGACCTGGAGGCGACCGAGCCGGACCTGCTGCTCTCGCTGCGCGAGCTGGCCGCCGCGGTCGACGGCCGCCCGGTCCTCGCGGCCCGGGTGGCCAAGGACGTGGAGGAGACGTACCGGTACGGGACTGCGCCGGTCGACGCGACCGCCGCCCTCGGCGCGGTCCGTGTCCTCGCCGACGACGGCGGGCTCGTCGAAGGCCTCCTCGCGGCGGCCCTCGTCTCGGCCCTCGGCATCCGTCTGAACTGGCCGGCCCCCTGCCGCGCGGCCGTCCTGGCGCTGCGGCGGCACCCGGACCGGGAGGTCCGGGAGACGGCGTACGCCACGGACCTGGGCGGGCGCTGAGCAGGTCAGCGCCGCTCGACGCGGTAGCGCCGGGCGAGCGCGACCGCTCCGAGGAGAAGCCCGGAGTCGCGCAGTGCGATGTCGTAGTACCCGGAAGTGGTCAGCAGGTCGACGATGATGCCCGCCAGCCGGCCGGCCACGAGCCAGCCCCCGAAGCGGGGGGCCAGCGCCACGGCGAGGCTGGCGACGATCTCGATCACGCCGACCGCGTACATGGCCTCCTGGGCGCTGCCGGGGACGATGTCGTCGATCCACGGCGCGAGGCGGGCGGGCCAGTCCGTCAGCAGGTCGGCGAACTAACTGGTGTTCGTGGACACCCCGGAGGAAGTACGCGACGCCGACGTCTGCGCGATCGCCGCTCTCGACGAGCCGACGCGCAGGAGGCTCTACGACCACGTGGTGTGGCAGTCGGACCCCGTGAGCCGGGACGAGGCCGCCGCCGCGCGCCCGGGAGCACACCCGGACGGCGTGCGGCATGAACCTCCACCTGCCGAGCGCGAAACGTTCGCGGGCGAACAGTGAGCCCCCACCGTGCGGTGGGGGCTCGGAAGGAGGATCTGGCTGCCGGCTACAGGCTGAGGGCGTCCTCGGCGTTGTCCATCCAGGCGGTGACGGAGTTGGTCGCGGAGACGTTGAAGCCGGGCGTCGAGGCCTTGAGCGGCACCTGCTCCAGGTCGGACTCGGTGTCCATGGTCATCGCGATCGACGAGACGGTCTTGCTCTTGGCGTCCTTCGGGCCGCCCATGAGGCCCGCGTAGGCGGTCTCGCCGGGTTCGAGGCGGATCGCGTCCTCGATGCCGGGGGCGGTGCCGCGCTTTGTCGCCTGGCCGTCGAGGTCGCCGAACGTCACGATGGGGTGGCCGAGGACCCGACACGGCTTCCCGCTCTTGTTGGTGACCTTCAGGAGGTAGCTGCTGGTCGTGGGCTCGGCCAGGCTCGCGGTGAACTTCAGGTCGTAGGTGCTGCAGGGGAAGACGCCGTAGTCCGGATCGGCGGACGGCGAGGCCGGCTCGGTCGGCTTGGCGGGCGTCGACGGCTTGCCCGACGTCGAGGGCTTGGCGGACGTCGACGGCTTGGCCGGCGCCGAGGGCTTCCCGGGCGTGGACGGGGACGTGGAGGCGGGGGGAGTCGTCGCCGGCGCCCCGGGGCCGCCCGCGGCACCGTCCTCCGACGGCCCGCAGGCGGTCAGGGCCAGCGCGGACACGGCGACGAGGACGAAAGCGGCTCTGCGAACGGAACTCATGGCGGTACTCCCCCCGATGACAGCGCACGTACTGCGCTGAGGTGAATCCCAGGTTCGCGCACGTGCTTCACGATTCTGTGACGGTGTCTTACCGGAATCACCACGATTCGCCCCGGGCGTCCCGGAGTCCGGCACCAAGGGCTCACGCTGACCAATGGCTGACTTTTCCGACGCACCATCAGGCCAGGTCGGACCATCCTGAACATCCAGTGGTGAGTGGTTCCCGTCCGGTTCGATGAATGCCGTGGCACATGCTCCGGGCCTCACCGAGGAAGTCCCGCGGCGGTTCGCCAGGGCGCGCTCCTTCGAGCGGGGCTCGGCTGTCCGTCCGCGGTGTCCCGGCTGGAGATCGGGGACGTGGCGACCAACGCGACCCGGACGGAAGCGACGCCTACGAGGTCGAGCCGACCGAGGACGACAGCGGGTTCGCCGGCTGGTGCGACTGCCCGTACGGGCGGGAGGGCAATTTCTGCAAGCACGGTGTGGCGGTGGGCCTGGCTGTCCTGGGGCAGGCCGAATCCGTGCCTCGACAGCGGTCGGCAGCCGCGTCGCGTACCCGGCTGCTGGATGCCCGGCTGGAGTTCCGTACCCGCGAGGAACTGCTCGCCTGGTACGGGAACAGCTCGCAGGCGACTGTGACCTGCGCCGGCACCTCGAGCTGCGTGCGGCCCCCGCCGGGGAGGACACCGGCATTGCCCGGGAGCGCATCCTGAGCCTCCTCGACACCCGTCCCTTCGCCCGCTCGGCTCCGTCGAGTAAGCCGACGCCCGCGCATACGGGCAGCAGGCGGCGGAGGCGGTCGCCACCCGCGGGCGCTGACGGCGAGCGGCCGGGCCGCCGACGCGGTGGGGGTGGCCCGCGAGGCCCTGCGGGCCTCGGAGCGGATGTACGGGGAGATCGACGACTCGGACGGACTGATCGGGGACGTCGCGAACGGCCTGGCCGAGGCCCACCCGGAGGGCCTGCCTGACCGCCCGGCCCGATCCGGTGGAGACCGCCGGATGGCTCTTGAGCCACCCGCTGGTCGGCGCCAACGACGCCACGGACACGGACCTGTTCGACTGCCGGTAGGTGCTGGGTGAGCCGGGTATGGCCCGGGCCCACCCCTTGGTGGTGGCCGCCTGGCGGGCCAACCCCAGGGGGTGGGCGGAGAAGTCACTCATGACCGGACGAGGAACCAGCCACCTTCTCTGCGAACGTTACGCGCGGGCCGGCCACCCGGCTGACGTGGTCACCGTCCGCCGTGACCTGCGGCGGGCCGCCTCCCGCCGGCCGCGCACCAGCAGCTGCCAAGACACACCAGGCTCGACGCCTCCTCATCGGGCGCGGCGGACGCGGGCGAGGACCAGAACCGCGTCGTCGGCCGGCTGGGCGGGCAGCAGGCTCGCGAGGATGCGGTCCGCCGTCGCTTCCAACGGGCCTGGGGGCCCGCCCAGTTCGGCGCGCAATGCCTTCAGACCGACCTCGAGGTCCGCGCCTCGTGTCTCGATGAGGCCGTCGGTATACAGGGCGAGACTCGCGTTCCCGGGGAGTTCGATCTCGATCGTCCGGAAAGGACAGCCGCCGACGCCGAGAGGGATTCCCAGGACGTCGTCGATGGTCTCCACTGTGCCGTCCGGCCGGAGTACCAGGGGCGGGGGGTGGCCGGCGCTGGCGATGCGGGCTCCTCCGCTTTTCGGGTCGTAGACGATGTACAGGCACGTCGCCAGCTCGATGCCGGCCTCCTGGGCGCATGCGTCGAGCTCGGTGAGGAGGTCGTCGGGCTCGCTGTCGTGCCTGGCCAGAGCCTTGGCGGTGATACGGAGGCGGCCCATGGCTGCGGCGGCCGACACACCGTGCCCCATCACGTCGCCCACCACGAGAGCGACTCGGCCGTCGGACAGGCTGATCACGTCGTACCAGTCTCCGCCGACCTCGGTGATCCGACTGCCGGGTACGTACCGGTGGGCCACGTCCACGTACGGGCTGGTCGCCAACGCACTGGGCAACAACGCCCGCTGCAGGGTGAGGGCGATGTCCTGGACGCGGCTGTACAGACGGGCGTTGTCCAGGCAGATCGCAGCCCGTGAGGCGAGCTCACCGGCGAGGCTGACATCGTCCCGGGTGAAGGCCGGCCGGCCCGTGGACCGGCCGAACATGGCGATTCCCTGGACCGTACCCCTGGCGATGAGCGGGGCAACGAGGACGCAGGCCAACCCGCTCTCGGCGAAGAGCCGTGAGCGTGACTCGATGAGGACGGTCCGGGCCAGGAACTCCTCGTTCACCACGGCGGAGACGGCGCGACCGGTCCTCAGCATGTCGTGGATGACGGAGCCGGGCGGATACCGCACCGTCTCCACCCCGCTCACGAGTTCGGTGGCCGGAGGGGGCAGGATCGTCCCGGAGGCGATCCTGCGGGTGAACAGCGGTCGCGCCGGGTCGAACTCCTCCACCTCGTCCATCCACTCCACGACTTCGACCACGGCGCCGTCGCAGAAGTCCGGCATGGAAGCGTCGACCAGCTCCTGGGCGGTGACGTTCACGTCCAGGGTGGTCCCGATGCGAGTGGAGGCCCCGTCCAGCAGAGCCAGCCGTCGACGGCTGGCGGTGGCTTCCAGGATGGCCTGTTCCCGGTCGGTCACGTCCAGCATCAGCCCGCCCACTCCGGGGCGCGAGCCGACCGCCTGGCTCAGGGGGAAGAAACTCACCGACCGCACCTGATCACGGTCCGGATGCCCCCACGGACGCATGCCCACCAGGGTCCCCACGACCGGTGCTCCGCCCAGGGCGACGCCGCGGAGCATGCGCTGGTACTCGCCACCGTCGGACATGATCATGACTTCGTCCATGCGCCGCCCGAGGTGGGCCTCGATCGGCAGACCGTCCATGTCGGCGAGCGCCTGGTTGAGGTGGACGTACCGGAGGTCCTGGTCGAGCATGACCAGACCGATGGGGCACGTCTCGAAGAGGGCGTCGAGGAAGGCGAGGTTGGTCTTGACCCGATCGAGCTCGTCACTACGGCTCGCCAGGACCATCACCACCGAAGGTCCGCCGGATCCGGTCACGGAGAAGGCCCGGAAGCCGCAGTCGAAGACGGTGCGGTCACGATGCCGGGCCGGCAGCCGCCCCCTCCAGTAACCCTGGGTCCGGCCTCGCTCGGTCAGCCAGGAGCACGGATCGGGGGTGCCCGGGGGCCCGTCGGCGAAGAGAACGGCGCCGGGCTTCGACAGGACGGCGGTGGCGTCATATCCGAAGAGGTCCCGCGCGCCGGGCCCCCAGTAGCAGACGAGGTCCCCGTCATCGAGGCCGAAGACGGCCACGGGCACGTGCTCGAGCAGCGTCCCCGGCTCGGACCAGAACGGACCGTGGGTCTCCTCGCCCCCCGGCCGAGCCGATGGCACGAGATGTCCCCTTCCACTCGCCGTTCCTTCCATTATCCGGACACCACGGGCATTCCGCGGCGCGAAGTGCGCCATGGCGAGGACTGGGCCGAGAGAAACGCCCCCGGCCGCCCGTGGCTGCCTCGGCGCAGCAGGGCGGAAACGGCGGTCGGCACGGCGTAGCGCTCGTCCCGTCCACCCCTCCACTTCCCTGAACCAGCATGACTTCCTGCACGGCGTGTGGGCGTGGGGGATCCACATCAGCGCGGCGGCGGCCCGGATCCCGCCCGCGCCCCCACGCGCCGCGCCTCGCCACACCCTCGCTCTGCGGAGGGGACCCGGATCGCCGGCTCGGCGACCGTCGCTCCCCGCTGCCGACGGCCCGTAGAGGTCAGAAAATAAAGTATGAGCGACCTACTTGGACAAGTCCGGCGTCGGCTGCTCGGCTCGACCACGAGATCTTCCTCTCCCCGTCGGCGTCCCCGCTCAGGAAGCCACCAGGAGCGTCATGAGCACGCCCAGCCCCCCGAGGGAAGGGCGCGGCGGCCGCAGCGTCTGTCCTCCCTTCTGAACATGCGCAGCGTGGCCGGCGAGGTGTTCCTCCTGCAGCTGGCCGTCGTGGTGCTGCTCGTCGCCGCCGCGGTGGTGGCGCTCGTGGTGCAAGCCCGGAGCGCCGGCATGGAGGACGCCCGGCACCGTACGCTCGCCGCCGCCGGAACGTTCGCGGAATCTCCGGGAATCGTCGCGGCCCTGCGCAGCCCCCATCCGACCGCGGTGCTACAGCCGAGCGCCGAGGCGGCCCGGAAGATCGCCGGGGTCGACGGCATAAACGTGTACACGCTCTCCGGGGTCACCCTCGCCCACAGCGACCCGCGGCAGATCGGGAAGCACGTCGTCGGCCCCTTCTCCAAGGCGGCGGCCGGCCAGTCCTTCACCGAGACCTTCGAAGGGTCCCTGGGGCAGTCCGTGGTCTCCGTGGTCCCCGTCAAGGACTCCGACGGCCGCGTCATCGCCATCGTCTCCTCCCCGGTCACGGTCCAGAACGTGCAGAGCATGGTGAACCGGCAGCTGCCGGTCGTCCTCGGCAGTGCAGCCGCGGTGCTCGCCCTGTCCGCGGGCGGAACCGCCCTGGTGAGCCGTCGGCTGCTGCGCCGGACCCATGGCCTGGGACCGGCCGAGATGACGAGGATGTACGAGCACCACGACGCGGTGCTGCACGCGGTGCGAGAGGGCGTGCTGATCGTCGGCGGCGGCGGACGGCTGCTGCTGGCCAATGACGAGGCGCGGCGGCTGCTGCGGCTGCCCGTGGACGCGGAAGGCCTCCCCGTCACGGACCTGGGTCTGGAGGAGGGGATCGCCGAGCCGATCGCATCGGGCCGTTCCGCGACCGACGAGCTGCACATGGCAGCCGATCGGCTGCTGTCGGTGAACATCCGGCCCACCGCTCCGTACGGGCAGGCCGGGACCGTCGTCACGCTGCGGGACACCACCGAGCTGCGGGCACTCTCCGGCAGGGCCGAGGTGGCCCGCGAGCGGCTGAAGCTGCTCTACGACGCGGGGGTGCGGGTGGGAACGACGCTGAACGTCGAGCGCACTGCGGAGGAACTGGCGGAGGTGGCGGTCCCGCGGTTCGCCGACGTGGTCACGGTCGACCTGCTGGACCCGGTGCTGCGCGGCGAGGAGCCGGCCGAAGCGAGCACCGAGATGCGCCGCACCGCCGCCGTCGGCCTTCAGGGCGACCACCCGCTCTACCCCGTCGGCAGGCTGATCCGGTTCGTTCCCACCAGCCCGATGGCGGCCGGGCTGGCCGGCGGCCGTGCGGTCCTGGAGGCGGACCTGCGCACCACCCACGGCTGGCGGACCCAGGACCCGGCCAACGCCGTGCGGATCCTGGACCGCGGCATCCACTCCTTGATCGCCGTGCCCCTGCGGGCCCGGGGCGTGGTGCTGGGGATGGCCGGCTACTGGCGGGGGCAGGACTCCCCGCCGTTCGACGAGGAGGACGTGTCCTTCGCCGAGGAGCTGACCGCCCGGGCGGCACTGGCCGTCGACAATGCCCGCCGCTACACCCGCGAGCACACCATGGCCGTCACCCTGCAGCGCAGCCTGCTGCCCCGGGGCGTACCGGAGCAGTCCGCCGTCGAGGTCGCGCACCGCTATCTGGCTGCCCAGGCCGGTGTGGGTGGTGACTGGTTCGATGTCATCCCGCTGCCCGGCACCCGGGTGGCCCTGGTGGTCGGCGACGTCGTCGGCCACGGTCTCCACGCAGCCGCCACCATGGGCCGTCTGCGCACCGCCGTGTACAACTTCTCCACCCTCGACCTGCCTCCGGACGAACTCCTGAGCCACCTGGACGAGCTGGTCGCCCACATCGACACCGACGAGCAGGAGTGGCAGGGGATCACCGGAGCCACCTGCCTGTGCGCCATCTACGATCCCGTCTCGGGGCAGGTGACGGCCGCCACCGCCGGGCATCCGGGCCCCGCTCTGGTCCGCCCCGACGGAACCGTGTCCTTCCCCGAGGTGCCCGTCTCCCCGCCGCTGGGCCTGGGCGAGGGCCTGCCCATGGAGACCATGACGGTCACCCTGCCCGAAGGCTCCCGGCTGGCACTCTTCACCGACGGACTGATCGAGAGCCGCGACCGCGATCCGGACGCGGGCCTGGCAGCGCTGCGCGCCGCCCTGGCCGGGCCCGCCCGCACCCCGGAGGAAACCTGCACCGCGGTGATCGACGCGATGCTGCCCACCAGGCCCAGCGACGACGTCGCGCTGCTGGTGGCCCGCACCCGCCGACTGGACCCCGCGCGGATCGCCGAGTGGGACGTGCGGCCCGACCCCGCGGCGGTGTCCCCGGTGCGCAACGCCTGCGCCCGCCGACTGGCGGACTGGGGCCTGGAGGAGATCGCCTTCACCACGGAACTCATCCTCAGCGAACTGATAACCAACGCCATCCGCTACGGCACCGAGCCCATCCGGGTGAGGCTGCTGTACGACCGCAGCCTGATCTGCGAGGTCTCCGACGGGTCCAGCACCTCCCCGCATCTGCGCCGGGCCGAGGCCACCGACGAGGGCGGTCGCGGCCTGTTCCTCGTCGCGCAGTTCGCCGAGCGCTGGGGCACCCGCTACACCGCCCGCGGCAAGATCATCTGGAGCGAGCAGGCCCTCCTCGACGGGGCCGCACCGCCCGCGATGGATCTCGGGGAGGCGCTCCTGGCCGGGTGGGACGACGAGGGGTTCTGAGAACGCGCCGGTACGGCAGCCGCAGGGAAGACAGCGGACACCACCGTCTGGGACTGCGCTGCCGAGGCCGCCGAACGTACGCTGGCCTCGATCAGTACGCGACCGCCCGTTATGGAGCCTTTGTGCCCGCACCTCGTCTCCGGACAGCCTTCGTCGCCGCCTGCCTGGTCCTCGCGGCGCCCCTCGGCGCCTGCGGAGACAAGCCCACCACCGCGCCCAGAGCACCCGCGGTGGCCACCTCCGCCGCGGACGCCGGCGGCATGGCAGCACTGACCTCGGCGGCGAAGAAAGAGGGCTCGCTCCACACGATCGCGCTCCCGAGCGACTGGGCCAACTACGGCGCAGTGATCGACGGCTTCGAGAAGAAGTACGGGATCAAGGTCACGGTGGAGAACCCGGAAGGTACCAGCCAGGACGAGATCAACGCCCTGAAGGAGCACAGGGGCGGAGGCCGCGCCCCCGATGTGATCGACGTGGGGGGCTCGTTCGCGCAGTCCGCGGCACGGCAGGGCCTGCTCGCTCCGTACAAGGTCGCCGCGTACGACGAGATCCCCAAGGAACAGAAGGACGACCGGGCCCGCTGGTACAACAACTACGGCGGCTACATCTCGATCGGCTGTGACGCCAAGCGTGTCACGACCTGCCCCGCGACCTTCGCCGACCTGCGCAAGCCCGAGTACAAGGGCAAGGTCGCGCTCAACGGCGACCCCACCAAGTCCGGCTCCGCCTTCGCCGGGGTCTACGCGGCGGCCCTGGCGAACGGGGGTTCCTTCGACGACGTCCAGCCCGGCATCGACTTCTTCGCCGAGCTCAGCAAGAACGGCAACTTCATCCCGGTCGAATCCACCCCGGCCACGATCGCGAAGGGCCAGACCCCGATCAGCATCGACTGGGACTTCCTCAATCTCGGATACGCCGACGAGTTCCGCGAGAACGGTACGGACGTCGACTGGCAGACCGCCATCCCCTTCGACGGCAGCTTCGCCCAGTACTACGCGAACGGGGTGAACAAGGACGCTCCGCACCCCGCGGCAGCACGTCTGTGGCAGGAGTACGTCTTCAGCCCGGAGGGCCAGAACCTCCGGCTCGGCGCCTACGCACGCCCCGTCCTCATGGACGCCATGGAGAAGGACGGCACCCTCGACAAGGCCGCCGCGGAGAAACTGCCGACGGTCGAGGGCACGCCGACGTTTCCGACGGAGGCGCAGACGGAGAAGGCAAGAGAGACCGTCAACAGCGGCTGGGCCGAGGCCGTCTCGAACTGAGGGCCAAGGGCGCTCCTGACCAGGCGTGCACCCACCGGTCCGGACCTCACACCGGTGGCGGCCCGGGAACCGCACGAGGCCCGGCCGGCTGCCGCGTTCAACTCGCTGGAGAGCCTGAAGATCAGGGGCGGAGCATGAGCGGAACCACATAGTCCCGTGACGCCCGCGTCGCACGGTTGCGCCAGGCCCGGCAAGCGGACAGCACGGTCAAGTCCGCCCAGGCACGGGCCGTCGTTCGGGACCTCAGCGAGCCGGTCAGCGGGTGCGCCCAGGCCACCGCCGCAGCCGCCTCAGCGAGCCGGTCAGCGGGTCTCCCTCGCTCTGTGCCCGGGAAGCAGGCGTGTCCACCTGGTTCGTCTACAACCAGCCCGCGGTCAAAGCCGCGGTCCGGGACGCGATGAGCGCCCCGACCCATCACGGGACGGAAGCGGCAGCGGCGCCCCGACCCGAGCGGACAACACCCGCCGGCCTGCACACCGACCTCGCGTTCGCCCGCGAAGAGATCCAGGATCTGAAACGGGAGCGCGACGGGCTCAAGCGCCGGGTCCAGCTCTCCCTCGGCGCGGAAATCGACAACGTGGCCCGAGCCGACCTGGTCAACCGGATCCAGGGCCTGGAACACCAGAACCGGGTCCTCGCCGCTGACCTCTCCGAAGCCAGGGCTCGGGCGGAACGGCTCGCGCAACGACAGTAGGAGGCGGAAGAAACCATCGCATCGCTGCGGCTACCTGAACTTGAACGGGTGATGTCGGTTGGATCGTTGGTTACGTCCTGGTCCGCGGGCGCTGGACACTGCCGGTTCGGGCTCACGATGGTCGCCCCAGCCGCCGTCGCGCCGCGGCGAGATTGAGCAGTGCTTCACATTGACGTTCCCCAGCGGTGAACGGCACGGCCGGAGCGGAAGGCTGTCAAACTGCGCAGGGCGGGCGCCGGGCTCCTGCCCCGCGCCCGCCCTGGAGACTCATCAGTTAAGAATGCTCATGGTGAAGCTCTGGTTGTCGCCGGTGTGGCAGTCCCACAGCCGCGCGGGGGCGCCGTTGTCCGTGCGCCAGTCCGCGATCTCGAGGCACTTGTGCTGGGCGTACCAGAAGTCCATGACTATCTTTGCCTGGCCAGTGACGAACACCTGGTTGAGGCCCCAGTGGCAGTCCCACTGGTTCGCGGTCGCACCGTTGTTGGTTCCCCAGCCGCCGATCTCCATGCACTTGCCGCTATGAATGTTCCTGTAGTAGTACTCCCCGGGGAGGTCCCTCGAAGGGATCTGCTCCCACTGCTGGTTGGCGCCACCGGTGCAGGTCCACTGACGGATAGCCGCGCCGTTGGCCGTACTCCAGTCCGCCACCTCAAGACACTTGCCAGAGTGGTTCGCACGGAACTCGACGATCCAGTTGTCGGAGAGCGACGCCGTCGTCGCGGCCTGGGCCGGAGCGGCCGACAGGCCGAAGACGATGCCCAGGGAGGCGGCAAGAACAAGCAGCCCGTGCCTGGCACGGGTAAACGCGGTGAGTTTCATGGTCCTCGGCTATCGATGAGAGAGATCCGGCAAGCGGCCGGAAAGCGACGTTCATGATCGCATAGGGCTGCCACGTAACTCATCGTCTGGACGCCCCACTTGGACCGCGACACGTCGTAGGTTCCGCCGGATCGACGGAACTCACCCTTCCGCTTCATTCCTCCACCAAGCATTCATGAAGAGCCTGATCACAGCCCTCGACCCCGTCGCCCCCCGCCCGGATCATCGGCGTGGAGGCATCACCTCGACGCTAGGCAGTGTCTTCAAATGATCTAGCCCGTTGGATCACGGTGTCGTGATACGTCGTCATGAGCTGTCCGATGCGGAGTGGGAGTTCGTCCGGCCGTTCCTGCCCGAGTCGTCGCGGGGACGTAAGCGGCTGGACGACCGCACGGTCCTGAACGGGATCGTGTGGAAGTTCCGGACCGGGACGGCCTGGCGGGACGTGCCCGAGCGCTACGGCCCGTGGGCCACACTGCACACGCGTTACCGCAGGTGGGCGGCGGACGGAACGTTCGACCGGATACTGCGGGCCGCGCAGGCGAAAGCGGACGCGGCGGGCGATCCGGTCTTCGACCTCACCCTGGACTAACTGGCCACGTGGTACGACACCGCGTCCGGACAGCGTGAACGGGACGCCGCCGCCCGCGGCATCGACCGCGAGCTCCGCGGCCAGCTGATGCCGACCTGGCGGCTGATGTGGCAGGGCGTCCACAGACTGCGCGAGCTCCCGCCGGGGGCGCATGTGGACCCGCGCCGGGTGTACGACCGGCGCCAGTTCGGCGAGTTCGCCGCCTACCTCGACGACGACGGCCGTCTCAGGCCCGCCGCGACCACGCGGTCGGCGCGGCCCGCCGCCTGGCCCGCATGGAGGAGGCCCAGGAGCGGTACGAGGCCCAGCGCGCGTACGACGATCCCTGGTGATGGCGGAGCACGAACTGACGGGCAAGGCCTTCACG
This sequence comes from Streptomyces sp. NPDC055815, assembly GCF_053616475.1. Classification (NCBI taxonomy): domain Bacteria; kingdom Bacillati; phylum Actinomycetota; class Actinomycetes; order Kitasatosporales; family Streptomycetaceae; genus Streptomyces; species Streptomyces sp. NPDC055815. Next base: position 59,237 of record NZ_JBSHDU010000003.1, read on the forward strand.
GGCGTCGTCACGGACCGGGACGAGGAGCGCACCGTGCCGGGCGACCGGCCCGGCTCCGCGCTCTGGCGCCCCTCCCTCACCGTGCGCTGCGAGCTCCCGGTGCCGATGCCGGCCGGGACCGCGGTCAAGTCCCCCGCCCGGCCGGGGCAGAAGGCCGCGATCCTCGACGTCGTCCCCGACGGCGCCGGACCCACCGTACTGATCCAGCTGAACGGCGGCTTCGCCAACAAGCGCAAGCCCCCGGCGCCCGAGGGGACCATGGCCACCCTGGGCGAGACCGTCACCTTCACCTCCATCGACCCGCAGAACATGCCGTCCCGGCTGCCCGACGACGAGGACACCCCCTGGACGCACGGCGGTCCGCCCCAGCCGTACGAACCCACCGGCGCCGACGCGGAAGAGGCCTCGGCATGACATCCACCCCGCAGGACGGCGACGCCGCGACGCCCGACGCCATGTCGCCCGGCGCGCTGGCCGACCGGGCGGTCGCCACCGTCCTGTCCGACCTGGAACATCGCCCGGGAATACCCGGACCTCCCCGTCGGCCGCCTGCACAAGAGAGACTTCCTCCTGCCCGAACGAGTGCGCCGGCACGCCAACGTGCGGGGCAGCAACGAGGCACCCGCCCTCCGCGACCTGCCGGTCGTCGTCTCCACCGCCAAGAAGTGGTCGCACGTCCCCGCGAGAAGTGCGCGCCGTGGCGCTGGGTCATCGTCGACGAGGCCTACCAGACGCGCTCGCAGCTCCTCGAGCGGGTGGAGAAGCTGCAGCCGGCGGTGAAGTTCGCCCGCGAGGAGGCGAACAGCGCCGAGGTCACCGACCAGCGGGTCGGCGACGCCGTCTTCGGCACTCCAGGCTCAGCATGCGGCGCTCATCGCCGGATCGACCGGGCCCGGGCCCTGGTACGTCGAAATGCCAGTTCGAATCTGGTCCGCCGCGCTCGATCGGCGGTGGTCCAAAGACAGGACGCGACGCAATGACGAATGACCCGGGTCCTCGAGCGTGCCGGCGTGTGATGGGAGCGGCATCCACAGGGTCCGGGGGCAGGCCACGCCCCCGGACCCGCTCCTTTTCCCGTGCCTGTCAGCTGGGCTGGGCCGTGGGCATGAGGGTGACCTGCTGCAGGTTGGCCCGCGGCGGGAGGCTCGCGACGAAGCCGACGGTCTGCGCGACGTCCTCGGGCGTGAGCCACTCCATGGTCTCCTTGGAGTCCTCCAGCCATGCGAGGGCGCCCTCGTCGGTGACGTGGCTCTGCAGCTCGGTGCCGACGATGCCCGGCTCGATCGCCGAGACCCGGACGTTCTTCGCGCCCAGCTCGGCCCGCAGGTGCCGGGAGAGGTGGGTGACGTACGCCTTCGTCGCGGAGTAGACCGCGAAGTTCGGGAAGATGTTCTGCGCCGCGATCGACGAGGTGTTGATCAGGTCCGCGACGCCACGCTCCGCGGCCGCCCGCACCAGCTGCGGGGTGAACGCACCGATCACGTGCATCAGGCCGGTGATGTTGAGGTCGATCTGGCGCTGCCACTGCTCGGTGGCCAGCTCCTCGACGGGGGCCGGCAGCATCACGCCCGCATTGTTGAACAGCAGGTCGGCGCCGCCGCGTTCGGACGCCACCCGCTCCGCGGCCGCCCGTACGGCCGCCGCGTCGGTCACATCGACCGGCAGCGCCGTGGCTTGGCCACCGTCCTTCTCGATCCGGGCGACGAGTTCCTCCAGCCGGTCCGCGCGTCGCGCCAGGACGACGACCCGGGCTCCCAGCGCGGCGAGGTGCTCGGCCGTCGCCTCACCGATGCCGCTGGAAGCACCGGTGACGACCGCGACGCGGCCGGTGAGGGGGCGGACGGAGGTGTGCGGGGTGTGCGTGGTCATGGGACACGCCTTTCGGGGTGGGTGAGGTGAAGGGGTTCAGGGCCTCGGCCTCGTGCCGTCGGCCCCCGAACAAGAACACCACCCCGAGGCGGCCTCCGGGACGCCCGAAAGTGCCCTGACCAGGCAGGTATCCCCGGGGCAGGTACCGGCAGTACCACCCGCCGCCGGGCTGCGGCCCGCGCGCGCCCGTCACACTGGGGGCATGGATGACCGTGGCCGCGAACTCGCCGATTTCCTCCGCACCCGCCGCTCCCGGGTGACCCCTGACCAGGCCGGACTTCCCGAGGACCACCGGGTACGCCGCGTGCCCGGCCTGCGCCGCGACGAGGTCGCCCGGCTCACCGGAGTCAGTACGGAGTACTACACGCGCCTCGAACAGGGCCGGGCCCAGAACCCCTCCCCCGAAGTCGTCGAAGCCCTCGCCGGCGCCCTGCGCCTCGACCCGTCCGAGCGGGAGCACCTCACGGACCTCCTGGCGCGGCCCGCCCCGGCCCGCCGTTCCCCCGCCGGGCCCCAGCGGGTGCGCGGCGGCCTGTACCTGATGCTGCAGACCCTCGACCACGTGCCCGCGTTCATCCTGGGCCGGCGCACCGACGTCCTGGCCTCCAACCGGCTCGCCCGCGAAGTCCTCACCGACTTCGACGCCCTGCCCGCGCCGCACCGCAACCTCGCCCGCTACTACCTCCTCGACCCCGAGGCCCGCACACGCGTCGGCGACTGGGGGCGCATCGCCGCCGAGACGGTCGCCATCCTCCGTCTCGAGGCGGGCCGCAACGCGCACGACCGTCGACTCGCCGACCTCATCGGCGAACTCACCGTGAAATCGGCGGAGTTCACGACGTGGTGGAACGACCACCGGGTGCTGCGCCGCACCCACGGGGCGAAGCACTACCACCACCCGAGCGCCGGTGAGCTGCACTTCTCCTACGAGTCCTTCCAGGTCCCGGGTGACGCCGAACAGACCCTGTGCGTCTACAACGTCGAACCGGGCTCCGCCACGGCCCGGGCGCTCCGGAGCCTCACAGGTCTCACCGCCGAGGCGCCGGACGACATCGGAGCCGTACAGGCGTTCTGAAGGCGGTGGGCGCCGTGAAGCCGGTGGGTTTCGTGGTGAAGCCGGTGGGCGTCGCCTCCGTGCGCCGCTCGCTGCGCCGGGCGCGCCTCTCGGCGGGGCCACCACGTCGCGCGCTCGCTGGATGAAGTGAATACAGATGCCTGCGTGTTGGTCTGTTTATGCCATCGGGCACCTTCCCGTCAGCGGTTCTCACCGTTGAGAGGGACACGCAATGACGAGCCACGCTACCGAAGTCGAGCTGGAAGACCTCCTCCGCCGAGCGCTGCACGCCACGGGTACGGGTGCGCGCTGGGCGGTCGAGGCGGACGAGATGTGGTGCCGGGTCGCGCCCGTGGCCGGGACGCGTCGCGCACAGGGGTGGAAGCTGCACCTCTCGGCCACGGCCGCCTCCGCGCCGGCGGTCCTCACCAGGGCCCTGGGCGTGCTGCTGCGGGAGGAGGCGGGCTTCAAGTTCGCGCGGTCCCTGGAGCAGGTCAGTGCCCTCAACTCCCGTGCGACGCCCCGCGGAAGCTCCGGGAAGTTCATCACCGTCTACCCGCGGTCGGACGCCGAGGCCGCCGCGCTCGCCCAGGAGCTGCACGGCGCCACGGCGGGCCTTGCCGGCCCCAGGATCCTCTCCGACCAGCCGTACGCCGTGCGCAGCCTGGTGCACTACCGCTACGGGTCGTTCGTCGGCCGCCGGCGTCTTTCGGACGACGGTCTGCTGGTGTGGTTCATCGAGGACCCCGACGGCAATCCCGTGGAGGACCGGCGCACCGGCCAGTACGCCCCGCCGCCCTGGGCCGAGTGTCCGTTCCCCGCCGTGGTGCCGGTGGCGCCGCCCAGCGGGGATGCGAAGAACCGTCCGGTGGTGCTCGGTGGCCGCTTCGCGGTCCGGGAGGCGATCCGGCAGACGAACAAGGGCGGTGTGTACCGGGGCAGCGATGCCCGTACGGGCGAGGGCGTGGTGATCAAGGAGGCCCGACCGCACGTGGAGGGCGATGCCTCCGGCGGCGACGTGCGGGACTGGCTGCGCGCCGAGGCCAGGACGCTGGAGAAGCTCAAGGGGACGGGGCTCGCCCCGGAGGCCGTGGCGTTGTTCGAGCACGGCGGGCATCTGTTCCTGGCCCAGGACGAGGTGCCGGGCGTGACCCTGCGCACCTGGGTCGCCGAGCACTTCCGCGATGTGGGGGGCGAGCGCTACCGCGCCGACGCGCTCGCGCAGGTCGTACGGCTCGTGGACCTGGTGGCGGAGGCGCACGCCCGTGGACTGGTCCTGCGGGACTTCACGCCGGGCAATGTGATGGTCCGCCCGGACGGCGAACTGCGCCTCATCGACCTGGAGCTCGCCGTCCTGGAGGACGAGACCGCGCTGCCGACCCGCGTGGGGACGCCCGGGTTCAGCGCCCCCGAGCGCCTGGCCGACGCGCCCGTCTCCCCGACGGCCGACTACTACAGTCTCGGGGCCACCGTCTGCTTCGTCCTGGCCGGGAAGGTGCCGAACCTGCTGTCCGAGGAGCCCGGCGACAGGCCCGCGGAGGAACGGCTCGCCGCCTGGCTGACGGCCTGCACCGGCCCGCTCCAACTCCCCGACGGCGTCGTGGAGATGATCCTCGGCCTGATGCGCGACGATCCCGCGGGGCGGTGGAATCCGGCCATGGCCCGCGCGGCCCTGAGGCCGGCGGACCCGGCGTCGCCAGGCGGTGCCGTACGGTCGGCGCCCCGTGCCGACGCGGGCGGCGCGGCGCATGGCGGCACGGTGCACGGCGGCGCGGTGCAAGGGGGAGCGGTGCAGGGCGGCACGGCGCAAGGTGGATCGGCGCAAGGTGGATCGGCACACGGCGGCACGGCGCACAGCAGCACGGTGCAAGGCGCCTCGGTTCACGATGACGCGGTCGCCGGGCTCGTGAACCACCTCGTCGACTCGATGACTCCCGAGGACGACCGGCGGCTCTGGCCCGTGTCGACCCTGGCCGGGGAGAGCGACCCCTGCACCGTGCAGCAGGGTGCCGCGGGTGTCCTGGCCGTACTGACGCGGTACTTCGAGGTCACCGGCGACCCGCGCCTCCCCGGGCTGCTCTCCACCGCGGGTCACTGGATCGCGGAGCGCACCGACCTCCGTTCCCAGCGCCCCGGTCTGCACTTCGGCGGCCGCGGCACGGCCTGGGCGCTGTACGACGCCGGGCACGCCGTCGACGACCGCCGGCTCATCGACCACGCCGTGGCCCTGGCGCTGGCGCCGCAGCAGGTGACGCCCCATCACGACATCACGCACGGCACGGCGGGGAGCGGACTCGCCGCCCTCCATCTGTGGCGGCGCACGGGGGACACGCGGTTCGCCGAACGGGCCGTGGACGCGGCCGACCGGCTGGCCGCCGCCGTCACGCGCGAGCCGACGGGGGTGGGCTGGGCCGTGCCCGGGGAGGCCGATTCCCCCGAGGGCGGCAAACGCTACCTGGGCTTCGCGCACGGGACGGCCGGCATCGGCTGCTTCCTCCTCGCCGCCGCGGACCTCTCCCGAAGTCCCGATCACCGGGAACTGGCCGTGGAGATCGGCGAGGACCTGCTGTCCGCCGCCGTACGCACGGGGGAGGCGGCCCAGTGGCCCGCTCAGGCGGGTGACGTGCCCACGGCTCCGTACTGGTGCCACGGCTCGGCGGGCATCGGGACCTTCCTCGTCCGACTGTGGCAGGCCACCGGGGACGACAGGTTCGGTGAGCTCGCCCGCCGCAGCACCTGTGCCGTCACGGAACGCGCCTCGCGTGCCGCACTCGCGCAGTGCCACGGGCTCGCGGGCAACGGCGACCTCCTCCTCGACGTGGCGGACGCCACGGGAGAACCGGTCTACCACTACATGGCCGAGGATCTGGCCGGGCTCCTCCTGGCCGAGAGAGCACACCGTCGGGACCAGGTGGTCTTCCCCAACGAGTACGGGGACGTCTCGACGAGCTGGAGCGACGGGTCCGCCGGGATCCTCGCCTTCCTCCTGCGGGTCCGCCGCGCGAGCCCCCGGCACTGGATGGTCGAGCCGGCGGCTTGAGCGCCACCCCTCCCACAGACTCCCGGCGCCGGCTCGACCGGACGCCGGGGCGAGCGGCAGAGCAGTGCTGCCGCCATCCCAGAGAAAGAAGGAAGATCCCATGGAGAACCAGGACCTCGAACTGCTGGCCCGTCTGCACGCCCTTCCCGAGACCGACCCCGTCGGCGTCGACGGAGCGCCGTTCGCCGCGACGTGTGAGTGCGTCGGCCTGCTGACCCTCCTCAACACGGTCTGCATCGGCGTCAGCTGCGCGTAGGACAGCCGGCACCATCCGGCCGGCGGCTGTCCCGGGCAGCCGCCGGCCGGAGCACCGACGGGAAGAGCGGCACGCACCTGTGCCCGCCGATGCGGCGAACGCGGAGACGAGGACCAGACCCCATGCAGCGACACGCCGGTGAAGACGGGCTCGCCCCGGCGGCCCTCAGGACGGCCGCGGCCGCGCGCCCGCACGCCGCACAGCACCCGCCCGGGCCTCCGTACGCCATCAGCACGCGCGGTCTGGTCAAGAGCTATCCGGGACCGGAGGGTACGAGCACCCACGCCGTACGCGGCCTGGACCTGGACGTGACGGAGGGCGAGACGTTCGCCTTCCTCGGCCCCAACGGTGCGGGGAAGTCCACCACCATCGCCCTGCTGTGCGCGCTCGCCCGCCCCACCTCCGGTCACGCGACGGTGGCCGGCGCCGACGTGCTCACCGAGCCTCAGGAGGTACGGCGGCGGGTCGGCATGCTCTTCCAGCACGGCGCCGTGGACCCGGACCTGACGGCCGAACAGAACCTCCACATCCACGCCCGCCTCTACGGACTGTCCCGCCGCGACGCCCGCGAACGCACCGCCGAGGCACTCGAGACCGCGGGTCTCGCGGACCGGCGCCGCTCCCCCGTACGGACCCTGTCCGGCGGCATGCGGCGCCGACTGGAGATCGCCCGCCAGCTGCTGCACGCCCCCGCGGTGCTGTTCCTCGACGAGCCGACCACCGGGCTCGACCCGCACGCCCGGGCCCAGGTCTGGGAGCAGCTGCGGACCCTGCGGGAACGGCACGGCAGCACCCTCTTCGTCACCACCCACTACCTGGAGGAGGCGGAGAACTGCGATCGCCTCGCCATCATCGACCGCGGGCGACTGGTGGCACAGGGCACGCCTCTCGCGCTCAAGTCCGCGATCGGGGACGACCGGATCGTCCTGCGCACCGGCGACGACCGGGCGGCGCAGCGCGTCGTGCGCCGGATCGTGCCGCCCGACCGTGCCGTCGCCGTGGACGGCGACGGCGTCTGTCTGCGGCTGCCCGGCGGCAGTGGCTGGATCCCCCGGCTGTGCGCTGCCCTGGAGGCCGACGGCATCGCGGTGCACGCCGCCTCGGCGACCCCGCCCACGCTGGACGACGTCTTCTTCCACCACACCGGCCGCAGCATGGACGCCGCACGCCCCGTCCGGCCGGTGGCCGAGGTCGTGGAAACCGGCGGCGGCCGATGACCACCCCCACACGGAAGCCCGCGGAGGCGCCGGCCGTTCAGCGGGGCAGCCGTCTGCGGCACGAACTGCGCGCGGTGCACGCCCTGATCCACCGCGACCTGCTGCGCCTCGCCGGCCAGCGCAGCCACACGGCGCTGATGCTGCTCCACCCCGTGCTCTACCTCTTCATCCTCGGAGGCGGACTGGCCGCCCTCATCCCCCAGTCCTCGCTGGGCGTCGGCTACCAGACGTATCTCTTCCCCGGCATGCTGATGATGACCGTGCAGACGCCCGCGATCATGGTCGGGATCCGTCTGATCACCGACCGGGAGAGCGGCTATCTGCGGGAGCTCCTGATGGCGCCGGTGCACCGCTCCACCCTGCTCCTGGGAAGCTGCGCCGGCGGCACTCTGACGGCCGCCGTGCAGGGTGCCGTCCTGCTCGGCCTGGCGGGCGTGGCGGGCCTGCCGTACGACCCCGTGCTCCTGGTGCTGCTTCTCGCCGGGATGATCCTGGCGTCGTTCACCATCACCGCGCTGGCGCTCGCGCTGGCCGTGGGCCTGCGGAGGGCCGAGACGTTCCACACGCTGCTCGGCCTGGTGATGATGCCGCTGCTGTTCCTCTCGGGCGGCTTCTTCCCGCTCGCGGCCCTGCCCGGGTGGGTGCGCGCGCTGTCCGACGTCAACCCGCTCGCGTACGCGGTCGACCTCCTCCGCCGCACGATCGCCCTGCGGGTGCCGGACCGGGCGGCCACCGCCGGCATCGAGTGGGCCGGCGGGCCACCGCCCCTCTTCCTGGAAGCGGTCCTCCTCCTGGCGGGCGGCGTCCTCGCCCTGTCGTGGGCCGCGCACCGGTTCCGCCGTCCCGAATGACCGGCGGCGCCTGGGGCTCCATTCCCCCGCCTCGGCGTCCGAGGTCGATTGTCAGTGGTGGATGAGAAGGTAGAACCATCACGACGGAATGAGGGGGAACCTGTCTTGTCCGGAAAGCAGAACTACATCAATCACGTCGCCCTTGTGCTGGACGCCAGTTCGTCCATGTCGCATCTGAGCGGCAAGGTCGTGGAAGTCGCCGATCAGCAGATCGCCTATCTGGCGCGCCGGTCCAGGGAGCTGGACCAGGAAACGCGAGTCACGGTGTACGTCTTCGCGGACAAGGTGGAGTGCGTCATCTACGACAAGGACGTGCTGCGAATGCCGTCGCTGAAGCAGCTGTACCGGGTCGGCGGAATGACGGCGCTTCTCGCGGCCGCGCTGAAATCGCAGCGGGAGCTGGCGCAGACGGCGCAGCTGTACGGCGACCACAGCTTCCTGACGTTCCTCCTGACGGACGGCCAGGAGAACGCCAGTCACCGCTGCCCCGACAGCCCCATCCGGAACGCTCGTCAACTGGTGGACGCGGTCGCCGAGATGATCCAGGGCCAGGAGGACAACTGGACCCTCGCCGTGCTCGTACCGGACCAGATGGGCAAGCGCGAGGCCATGAACTGCGGCTTCCCGAAGGAGAACATCGCCGTCTGGGACGCGACGAGCACACAGGGTCTCGAGGAGGCCGGTCAGGTCATCCAGGAGGCCACCGAGAAGTTCATGGTGGGACGCACCAAGGGAATCCGCGGATCGCGGGCCGTGTTCTCCACGGGCGCGGACGCGGTCAACAAGGACACCATCAAGGCGGCCGGTCTCACCCCGGCGGATCCGTCGGCGTACCAGCTGATTCCGGTGGCCCGTGACGCGGGGATCCGGGAATGGGTCGTCGAATCCGGGCACACCTATCGCACGGGGTGCGCGTACTACCAGCTGAGCAAGCCGGAAAAGATTCAGGCGCGTAAGCAGATCGCGGTACTGGAGAAGAAGACGGACCGGGTGTACACGGGACCCCAGGCACGGGCTCTGCTCGGCCTTCCGAACGTGGAGACGCGCGTCAAGCCCGACCAGAACGACGAATTCACGATCTTCGTGCAGAGCACGAGCGTGAATCGGAAGCTGGTCTCCCAGACGCGGCTTCTCCTCATGGTCTGAGAAATTCCGTTCGGCGAAGAATCGTCATTCGACACCGAGATGCGCGGCGATGCGTGAGATGGTCCGGGCGTTGTCCTCGAACAGATGGGCGTGCATGCCCGCCGCCCGGGCCGCCTCCACGTTGACCGCGACGTCGTCGATGAGGAGACAGTTCTCCGGCCGCACGTCCAGGCTGGTGCACGCTGCCTCGAAGGCGAGCCGGTCGGGCTTCTCGATGCCGATCTCGTGCGAGTAGACGATCCGCTCGACCAGTTCGTCGAAGCGGTACAGCGCCGTCTCCCGCTCACGGGCGCCGACGAAACTGTTGCTCAGGATGCCCAGTCGGCAGCGACCGCGGAGCTCTCGCACATGGTCGATGAGCTCGGTGTTCGGGGTCCCCAGGTATTCCGTCCAGAGATCGTCCATGAATTCCTGGACCTGGGGACCGTCGAGCGCGAGACGTTCCGCCACTTGTTCGTGCACATGACGCTCGCTGATGCTCCCGACGCTGCCGGCCAGCCAGACGTCACGCATCCGCTGATGCACGGTGCCGGCGGGCAGCACCAGCCGCTCCTCCCACCGTTGCACCCATCCCGTCTCCGGCGTGAGCTCCAGCACGCCACCGATATCGAAGATCACGCAAGCCTCGGACACAAGCACTCCCCCTCATCGCTCAGGCCCCACCTTCGCCACTCCCCCCAGGCCGTGGTCAAGCGATCTCCGCAGCCTGTGACGCCCCTGTCGCCATCGCGGACCAGGTGGCTGTTCCGTACCCTGGCGGCATGCGCATGCGCCCCACTCTGAGCTGGATTCCCGACGAGGACCTGCCACCGGGTACGACGGACCTGGGGCCGGTCGCCGAGGCGCTGGGGGCCGGTGGTGTGCTGGTGCTCAGTGGTGCGGGGATCTCCACGGAGTCCGGGATCCCCGACTACCGGGGCGAGGGCGGAAGCCTCAGCCGGCACACGCCGATGACCTACCAGGACTTCACCGGCAGCGCCCAGGCCCGCCGCCGGTACTGGGCGCGCAGTCACCTGGGCTGGCGTACCTTCGGGCGCGCCCGGCCCAATGCCGGGCACCGGGCCGTGGCCGCCTTCGCGCGCCGCGGCCTGCTCTCCGGCGTGATCACCCAGAACGTCGACGGCCTGCACCAGGCCGCCGGCAGCGGAGGCGTCGTGGAGCTGCACGGCAGTCTGGCCCGGGTCGTCTGCCTGTCCTGCGGCACGTACAGTCCGCGCCGCGAGCTCGCCCGGCGGCTGGAAGAGGCCAACGCGGGCTTCGAGCCGGTGGCGGCCGGAATCAATCCGGACGGTGACGCCGACCTCACCGACGAGCAGGTCGCGGACTTCCGTGTGCTGCCGTGCGCGCACTGCGGCGGCATCCTCAAACCCGACGTGGTGTTCTTCGGCGAGACCGTCCCGCCGCAGCGGGTCGAGCACTGTCGCACGCTGGTCGGCGAGGCGGCGTCGCTGCTGGTCCTCGGCTCCTCACTGACGGTGATGTCGGGCCTGCGGTTCGTCCGTCAGGCGGCGCAGGCCGGGATCCCGGTGCTGATCATCAACCGGGACCCGACCCGCGGCGACCGGCACGCCCTCACCCGTATCGCGCTCCCCCTCGGAGCGGCGCTCACCAGCCTCGCCGAGCGGCTGGGCGCCCCCGTCGGCGAGCAGGCCGGGCTGGACTGAAGCCCGCGGTGCTGCCGGCTATCGGTGCTGCAGCCAGTACACGAGCCACGTCACGGCCGCGGAGCCGGCGGCCCCTGCCGCGCCGATCGCGGCTTGCAGGAGCAGACGGCGCCACACGGGGGTACGGGGCTGCTCGCGTGTGACGTCATCGGTGCCGCTCATGGGGTCGTCCTCCTGGGTCCGCCGGGTCGCCGTCCATCGACGATCCCGGCCCGTGGTGTGTCGCGATCAACGGTGCCCGGCCGAGAGCCCGAACGGGGGCCTGCGCTGTTGCCGCTTGGAGGTGGCATCGGACGGGCGGGCGTCCGCGAAGTCCGGCCGACGAGCGTCGTGTTGCCGTTTCAGGTGGCAACACCCGCAACAGGACACGCCCTTGGCACACGGCGGATACTGCGGGCATGCCTGACAGCACCTTCGAGACGACCGATGCGAAGCCCGGCCGGCAACGCAAGCCCGCGCAGCTGGCGGCGCTCAAGGACAGCCTGCCCGCGGAGAAGCGGGCGCTGGCCGAGGACCTCCGCGCACTGTTCGGTGCTCTGGGCATCAGCGTGCGGCGCTACGCCGCCCGCCGGCACCTCGACGCGAGTTCCGTGACGCGCTACCTCAACGGCGAGCGGGTCCCGCCGTGGGAGTTCGTCGCCGACCTGATCGGCACCGTCCGGGAACTCTCCGCCCCGTTGACGCCGCAGGCCGAGGCCGCGCTCCGGGAGACCCACCGGACGGCCCTGAAGACGAACCGCCGCAGCAGCAAGATGCAGGAGCTCCAGGACGAACTCGCGGACGTCGACGAGGAGAGCCGCCGGATCAGGACCCGGCAGCGCGCCCTGGAGGAGGCCCTGCTCGACCGCGAGCGCAGCCTCTCCGATTCGCTGAGGCGCTGCGAGAGCCTGGAACTGAAGCTGGACGAGCAGCAGTCGGCCCATCGCGCGGACGTCGCGCTGTGGGAGGGCGAGTACGAGCAGCTGCGGAGCGAGTGCGGCGACCTGCGCCAGGAGGTGCTGTTCCTGCAGGAGGCGCTCGCCGTCACCAGGGCCGAGCTGATCGCCGCGGAGGACCAGTGCCATCGACTGGAGGTCGAGCTCGACGCGCTGGCCGCGCTGGAGCAGCCGGGCGAGGGCGCGTCGTCGTTGATGGCGGCCCTTGAGGCGGCGGACCGTACCGCTTCCGTCGCGGAACTGGTCGCGGTCGTCGGCGATCTGGAGGCCCGTACCCAGCAGGCGATCGCGCGGGAGCTCGTCTCGTCGGCCAGTCGTTCCCGTCGGGTGGAGGAGGTCGCGGCGCTCCTTTCGGGCTTACGGCAGGCCGGCCTGCACGCCCACGCGGAGACGGCGGTTCCGGCGCTGGTGATGACGCGGCCCGTGGCCGAGACGGCGGCACTCGCCGCCGAGCTGCACCGCGCGGGCTTCGAGGACGGCGTGGCGACGCTGCTGCGCTCCTCGGTGGAGCTGCACGCGCCGTGCGACATCGTCGGTCTCGGCCTCGGTCTGCACCGGGCTCACCTGGGGGAGCTGGCGGAGAGCCTCCTCGCGGCGGCCTTCGCCGTCCGCACGGTGACCGATGTCGTCGCGATCGTGGTGTGGGCCGCCGGCACCGAGGTCGAGCAGGCGACCGCCTCGGCGCTCGGGCTCGCCGCGGCCCACCGCAACGCCCAGGAGCTGGCGCAGCTCACCATCGCCCTGCGCAACGCCGGTCGCGACCGGGAAGCGCTCGCGCTGCACGACGCGGTGGCCGACCGCGGTACGGCCAGGGACCTCGTCCACACCGTCGAGTACTTCTGGGCGCGGGGGTTGGGCGCGGACGCCGACCGGATCCTGAGCGCGACGCAGGACCGGGGTGTGTCGCATGTGCTCCCCCTGGTGAGGTGCCTGGTGCAGGCGGGGTACAGCGGGGCCGCCTCGACGGTCGTGGACCGTGCGGTGGAGCGCTGGCGGGCCGACGACATCGCCACGATGATCGCCGCGCTGTACAGCACGGACTTCTTCCCGCAGGCCTCGCAGGCCTTGATGGGTGCCATGGGCCACTCGGCCGAAGCGACGAGGGTCCTCTTCCGCTCCCTGGACGATGCGTACCCCGGCGCCGAGGCGGTGGTGGAGATGGTCTCCGCGTCGGGCAGCCCCGAGCGGGCCGCCTATCTGCTGACGTCCCTGGACCGCGGTGGACTGCCGTCGCTGGCCGAGGTGGTGTTCCAGCAGACCCTGGAGCAGCGGCCCACGGGCTACGCGGGTCTGTTTCTGCAGGTCCTCGACGTGTCCGATGCGGCGGTGATGCGGGAGGCCGCCTTGTACGAGCGGGCGTGCGCGGCGCCCGGGCCGGAGATGGCGCCGCTCCTGCTCGCGCTGGCCGCCGCCCGTCTGCTCTCCGCGGTCGACGCGGTGGGGCGCGGTTGTGTCGGCAGCCGCGACACGGGTGCGCTCGTTCTGCTGTTCAAGCAGCTCCATCACCTGGACCATCCGACGCAGCCGCGCGCCGAGTCCGTCGTCGTCCGGATCACGGACGTGGTGACGGGCTCCTGGACGGTGGAGGAGCAGGTGTCGCTGGCGATCGCCCTCGTCCGGGCCGAACTGACCGACGACGCGGAGCTGTTCACTCGCCGGGCCGGTGTCCGGCCGGGGTTCAGGAGCGCCTTGAGGCAGGAGCAGAACAAGCACGCGCAGAAGGTCTTCTCGCGCGCGTTCTGGAAGAAGGGCGTCCACGGCGCGGAGTAGCGCACCCGCCCCTTCGCTTTGCCGTACCGGCAACTTCGTTGGCCGCGAGCGAGGGTGCGGGCGCAGCCTGTCGTTCCACCGACGGTCATCGAGAACCGGGAGGAACAGCACGATGACGACCCAGGACAACGCGCCGAGGAACAACCGCGTCCACCACGTCCGCTCCGGCCGGTTGGACGGCTACGCCGCGATCAGCGGAGGTACGGTCGGTTCGCGGAAGCTGTGGATGGGCCTCGTGGAGAACCCGCCGCTGAGCACGACGGACAACCACCATCACGGTGATTCGGAGGCGGGGATCTACGTGGTCAGCGGGCACCCCGTGTTCGTGTTCCACGACGGCACCGGCGAGGTCCGACTCCCCGCCGCACCGGGCGACTTCTTCCTCGTCCCGCCGTTCGTCCCGCACCGCGAGGAGAATCCGGACCCGCACGAGCCCGCGGTCGTCGTGATCGCCCGTACGACCCAGGAACCGATCAAGGTCTCGGTGCCGGAGCTGTACCAGCTCACGGAGCCCGGGACGGACGACGGATCCCGCGGTTGACCCCGTCCGTACAGGCCCTAACGTGGGCGCATGCTCACGACGACGCCGCGGGTCGAACTCCACCCGCTCACCCTCTCCGACCAGGACGAGTTCTGCGCGCTCGTGCGGGCCAGCGCGGAGCTGCACCATCCGTGGATGCAGCTGCCCGCGACCGCGGAGGACTTCCGGGCCTGGATGCACCGCTTCGACGACGGCAGCAACCTGGGCTTCCTGATCCGGGTCCGGGAGACCGGTGCGGTGGCCGGCACGGTCAACATCAACTCGATCATCCGGGGGCGCTACCAGGGCGCGTCCATCGGCTACGCCGCCTTCGCCCCGTCCGCGGGGTCCGGCTACATGACCGAGGGAATCGCCCTCTCCCTCCAGTACGCCTTCACGGAACTGCGGCTCCACCGGGTGGAGGCCTCCATCCAGCCGGGCAACAAGGCGTCCCTGGCTCTGGTCCAGCGGCTCGGCTTCCGCTTCGAGGGGGTGTCGCCGGCCTACCTCTACATCGACGGCGAGTGGCGTGACCACGAACGCTGGTCCCTCACGGCCCCCACCCCCTGGACCCCGGACCCGTCGCTGCCGGAGGTCTGACGGGACGTCCGGTCGTGGCCCGTGATGCACCGGGACCGTCGACCACGAGACCCGGTGCGTCGCTTTTCCGTTCGGAAACTGCCGCGAGGCATGGAAACATGCCCCGGGCGGGGTGGTGCCTGCCTCCCCGGGTCGAACCAGACGAAGGGGTGCTCACATGGGGGACATATCGGCGGAGCGGCGTCGCATCCTGCAGTCGCCTCCGCCCGAGCTCGTCGCGGAGGCGGCTGCGAACCCGGGCGGGTCGGTTGCGGTGATCGACCCCGAACTCATCGGCGACCCCGACGGCTACGTCCCGGGGGAAGCCGTCCAGGGCGTCTGGGTGGTCGGTGCGGACGGGAAGCTGACCGGCGAGTTCGTGGAGAACCCGAACTACGGACCGCCGAAGGACGACTTCAGCAAGTTCACGGACACCGACCACTGGCTGGACTGGCTCGGCGAGCAGCCCGCCGTTACCGTGCGCGACTCCATCGCGGGCATCTTGCAGGAGCAGGTCGCCGGAGCGGTTCTGGAGTGGATCAAGGTCGTCGACCTTCCGCGCTACCTCACCGGGGGTCGTCCCCAGCCGGACGACGCCAGCCGCATGGTCGTCACCCGGGCCGGTCTCGCCCTGCCCTTCGCGCTCTCCGTGACCAGCCCCGGCCGCAGGCGGGAGATCCTCCAGGGTGTGTTCTCCTGGGTCGCGGTCCATCTCGACCAGCCCGGACACCGCAAGGACCGGGTCTGGCTCGATCTGCGAGCCGACCTGGACTGGGCCGAGACGGAACTCCGCGACCGGATCTACCTCGTCGGCCAGGCCCCCTCCCCCGGTGCCACCACCTGAAGCCGGCCCCGCAACCCGTCCTCACGTGCGGTCGGTCATGAAGTCGGTCAGGTCGCGGAGTACGCGTTCCGGGTCCTCCCAGTACGCGACGTGGCCCACGCCCTCGTAGACGAGGAGCCGGGAGTCGGGGATCGTGTCGAGGATCGTCTGCTGGTCCTCGCGGGTCAGGATGGGGTCCTGGTCGCCCCAGACGACCAGGGTGGGGACGAGGATCCCCGACAGGGTGGCCCGGAGGTCGGTCTCGAGCAGGCCGCGCAGGGTCTCGCGCCAGACGTGGGCCGGGGCCTTCAGGGTCTCGTCGACGAGGGTCTGCAGGAAGCCGCGTCCCATGGGGGTCGCCGTCCAGCCGTCCACGAAGGACGACGCGAGCTCCGGATCCACGGGGTCCTTCAACTCTCGTACGGTCGCCCAGAGTTCGGCTGCCTTCGGTTTGTCCGTGAGGGTGGCCGGGACGCCGAGCAGGACGAGGCCCGCCACCCGGTCCGGTCGTCGGCCCGCGACGATCCGGGCGTACACCCCGCCGCTCGATCCGCCCACCAGTACGGCTCGTTCGATGCCGACGCTGTCCAGGAAGGCGACCAGGTCGTCGGCGAAGTCGTCCGGCAGGTAGCCCTCGGCCGGTTTGTCGGCGTCTCCGTGGCCGCGCTGGGTGGGCGCGTAGGCGTGCAGCCCGGCCGGCAGACGGCGCAGCATCGGTTCGAAGGCCCACCAGGAGTCCAGGTAGCCGTGCACCAGGACGAGCGGTACGCCCCCTGAACGGCCGGCCTCCGCGTACGGAAGCGTGGGGCGCCCCTCCCCCAGGACGGCGCTGTGCACGGCGACGGCGGCCATCGCGGCCCTCCTCACCTCTCCTTCCTCCAGCATAGGAAGGAGAGGGGTGGGGGGACAGTCGGGGCGTTCCACAGAGGCGCGCTCAGCGGGTCAGCGTGGTCTCCCGTCCCAGGTGGGACGGCTTCTCCGGGTTGCGTACGGCGTACGGGCCGGTGATGAGGCCCTCGTCGATCCGCGTCGCCAGGACCGTGTCGATCTCGCCTCCCAGGAGGACGATCAGCGCCGGGTCGCCGTTGGAACGCGTCGACCGTGCGGCGCGTGTCCGCGGCCGATGCGACCCCGCGTGGGCGGCGCGCGGCGACGTGGGCCCGTGCCCGGTGGGCGATCTGGCGGACCGCCGCCGGGGTCTTGTCCACGACCTCGGCGATCCCCTCGACCTGCGGGAAAGAGCGCGGGCCCGTGCCGTACGGAGGAGCTGTTCAGCTCCGCGCGGCCGCTCTGTCGCGGACGTGCCGGCGCAGGCCGTCGAGGGACACGTGCTCCAGGCTGTCCGCGAAGATCCGGGCCGGGCCGGGCGGCACGGGCAGCATGGAGGGGACCACGAGGACCGTGCAGCCGGCCGCGTCGGCCGAGGCGGCTCCGTCCGGGGAGTCCTCGACGGCCACGCAGGCCGCCGCCGGCACGCCGAGACGGGCGGCGGCCGTGCGGTACGGGTCGGGGTGCGGCTTGGTGCGCGCGGTGTCGTCGGCGGAGAGCGTGAGGGCGAAGGGGACGTGCGCGAGCGCGCCGCCGACGACCGAGTCGACCACCGAGCGGGGCGAGGCGCTGACCAGCGCGAACGGCAGTCCTGCCTGCTCCAGTTCGGTGAGGAGCCGGTCCGCTCCCGGGCGCATGGGCGCGCCCTCGTCGATGCGCTGCTGGAAGGCGGTGGTCAGGGCCGTCGCGATGCCGTCCGGGTCGGGCGTGCCGGTGGCTCGTACGAGGTGGGCGGCGGTGTCGTCGACGGCGCGGCCGACGACCTCGGGCGCGTCGGTGTCCGTGAGCCGGTGTCCGAGACGGGCGGCGACCTCCTCCGTCGCCTGCCACCAGAGGACCTCGGTGTCGACGAGGGTGCCGTCCATGTCGAACAGGACGGCCGCGAGTCCGCTCACCGCTTCCTCCACGGTGGTACGCGTCACCGCTCCGTCCTCGGGACGACGAGGGCGGGGTGCGGGGCGAGGCCGACGGTGGCGCGGGTCCCGGGGGTCAGGTCGGCCGCGTCGCGCGACGGGAGGTCCGCCTTGACCGTCGTACCGCGGTGGTCGAGGTGGACGCGGGTGACGGAGCCGAAGAAGGAGGTGGAGACGATGACGGCCTCGCCGTCGGTGTCGGCGGTCACGGTGACGTTCTCGGGGCGGACGAGCACCTCGACGTCACGGGTGTCGGGGACGTCGCCGTCGACGGGGAGCCTGCTGCCCGCGGCCTCCACGAGGCCGGAGTCCGTGAGGCGGCCCGGGAGACGGTTCATGGTGCCGACGAACTCGGCGACGAAGGCGGTCGCCGGCCGGCGGTACAGCTCGGCCGGGGCCGCGCACTGCTCCAGCCTGCCCGCGTTGAGGACGGCGACGCGGTCCGCCATGGACAGCGCCTCCTCCTGGTCGTGGGTGACGAACACGGTGGTGATGCCGAGGGAGAGCTGGAGCCGGCGGATCTCCTCGCGCAGGCTGAGCCGGACCTTGGCGTCGAGGGCGGAGAGGGGCTCGTCCAGGAGCAGGACGCGCGGGCGCAGGGCGAGGGCCCGGGCGAGGGCGACGCGCTGCTGCTGGCCGCCGGACATCTGGTGCGGGTAGCGGTCGCCGTGCTCGGGGAGGCCGACGAGTTCGAGGAGTTCGGCGGCGCGGGCGTGGCGCTCGGCGGCTCCGGTCTTGCGGACGCGGAGGCCGAAGGCGACGTTGTCGCGGGCGGTGAGGTTGGGGAAGAGGCTGTACGACTGGAAGACCATGCCGGCGTCGCGGCGGTTGGCCGGGACGTGGGTGATGTCGGCGCCGTCCACGAGGACTTCGCCGGAGTCGGGGCGTTCGAAGCCGGCGAGGACCCGCAGGGCGGTGGTCTTGCCGCAGCCCGACGGGCCGAGGAGCGCGAGGAGTTCGCCGGGTTCGACGGTGAGGTCGAGGCCGTCGAGGGCGAAGGTGGTGCCGAACGCGCGGCGCAGGCCGCGGAATTCGACGCGGGCCCCGGTGGCGGCGGTGGACTCGGTCCGTTCCGCTGTGGCAGAGGTCATGGGTCAGGACTCCTTGCGGGAGGTGCGGGGGGCTCCGGGCGTGCCGGTCGGGGCGGTTCCGGCCCGGGACAGGACGAGGAGCAGCGCCCAGGTGATGAGGAGGCTCAGGAGGGAGACGGCCACCGACATGCGGGCCTGGGCGCCGGAGATGGAGACGATCCAGACGGCGAAGGGCCGGAAGCCGAGGATCGAGGCGATGGTGAACTCGCCGAGGACCAGGGCCAGGGTGAGGAAGGCGGCGCCGGCGAGCGAGGAGCGCAGGTTGGGCAGGATCACCCGGAGCATGACGTACGGCCAGGACGCGCCGCAGTTGCGGGCGGCCTCGACGAGGGTGGGGACGTCGACGGCGCGCAGTCCCGCGTCGAGGGAGCGGTACACGAACGGCAGGGCCATGACGGTGTACGCGAGGACCAGGACGAAGGGGAAGTTCTCGTTCTGGACCGCGAGGAACGTCTGGTAGAGCGGGGTCCGCGACAGGTGGTCGGGGCCCCAGCGCAGTACGGTGCTGATCCCGGTGACGAGCGCGATCGGCGGCACGACGAGCGGCAGCATGCACATCACCTCGACGACCGGCCGCAGGCGGGGCGCGCCGAGGCGGACCGCCACCAGGGCGGGTACGGCGAGCAGCAGGGCGAGCGCGATGGTGGCGGCGGCGAGGCCGAGGGAGAGCAGCAGGCTCTGGGTGAATCCGTCGGCGGAGAGCAGTGCGGTGTACGCCTCGAAGGAGACGCCCTGGCCGGGGGTGTGCACGGTGAAGACGAACGAGGCGATCAGCGGGACGAGGAAGTACGCGCCGCCGAGGCCGAGGACGAGGCCGCGCCACAGGCGGGGGCGGCGTCGGGTCCGTACGGGGGTGGTGGGCCGGGCCGCCGCCCGCGCCGCGGAGTCCGGGGTGACGTCCGGGGCGGTGGGGGTCATCGCAGCCATCGGGCGCTCCTGCGCTGGAGGGGGAGGTAGACCGCCATGACCAGGCCGGCGATCAGGATCATGTCGACGCCGAGGGCGAGGGCCACGTTCTCCTGGCCGACGAGGACGTTGCCGGAGAGGGCGTCGGCGATCTTCAGGGTGACCAGGGGTACGGAGCCGCCGACGAGGGCCGCGGCGGTGGCGTGGGCGGCGAAGGCGCTGCCGAAGAGCAGGACGAAGCCGCCGAGCAGCGAGGGCGCGAGGACGGGGATGCCGACGTGGCGCCAGTACTGCCATCCGCCGGCGCCCGCGTTCTGCGCGGCCTCCCGCCACTGGGGGCGCAGGCCGTCGAGGGCGGGCAGGATCACCAGGACCATGAGGGGGATGAGGAAGTACAGGTAGACGACGGCGAGGCCGCCGAAGGAGTACAGGTTCCAGCCGAGGCTCGTGAGGTCGGCGAGCTGGGTGACGACGCCGGAGATGCCGACGGTCGCGATGAACGCGAACGCGAGGGGGACGCCGCCGAAGTTGGCGAGGACTCCGGAGGCGGTGAGGACGGCGCTGCGCAGGGCCTGGGACCGGGAGGTGACGACGGCCTGGGCGATGAGGACGCCGAGGACGGAACCGATCAGGGCGGTGAGCGCGGAGAGCTGCAGGCTGCCGAGGAGCGAGCCGAGGTAGGGGCCCTGGAGCGAGCGGCTCAGGTGCTCGCCGGTGAGGGCGGTGGTGCCGGTGGCCGGATCGGTGCGGGTGACGGCGCCGTACAGGAGGGCGCCGAGGGGCAGTCCGAAGGCCAGGGCCGTGAAGGCGATCAGGGGGAGGGCGGCGAGCCAGGTGCGGGGGCCGCGCCGCCGGCGGCTGGTGCCGCCGGCGGTTCCCGTGGCGGGGGTGGCTGAGGACATCAGGAGAGGGCCTTGTCCCACTTCTCGGCGAGGGTGGCCTTGGCCTTGTCGAGCTCGGCGGAGGCCGGGAAGGCGGGGGTGCCGTCGACCTTGGGGAGCTTGGCCACGAAGGTCTTGTCGGCGGTGCCGTCGGCGGTCATGGCCGGGAGCAGGACGGGGCGGGCGTAGCCCTTGAGCCAGAGGTTCTGGCCCTCGGTGCTGTAGAGGAACTCCATCCACAGGCGGGCGGCGGCGGGGTGCGGGGCGTCCTTGCTGACGGCCTGGGAGTAGAACTGCGCGTAGACGCCGTCGGTGGGGACGGCGACCTGCCAGTCGACGCCCTTGCCCTTGAACTGGTCGGCGTAGCCGGCGTTGAGGTAGTCCCAGTCGATGCTGATGGGCGTCTCGCCCTTCTCGACGGTGGCCGGGGTGGACTCGACGGGGATGAAGTTGCCGCTCTTCTTCAGCGTGCCGAAGAAGTCGATGCCGGGCTGGATGTCGGCGAAGGAGCCCTTGTTGGCGAGGGCGGCCGCGTACACGCCGCCGAAGGCGGAGCCGGACTTGGTCGGGTTGCCGTTGAGGGCGACCTTGCCCTTGTACTCGGGCTTGAGGAGGTCGGCGAAGGTCTTGGGGCAGTTCGGGATGCGCTTGGCGTCGCAGCCGATGGAGACGTAGCCGCCGTAGTCGTTGTACCAGCGGCCGTCCGCGTCCTTCTGGGCCGCGGGGATCTTGTCCCAGGCCTCGACCTTGTACGGGGCGAACAGGCCTTCCTGGGCGCCGCTGCGGGCGAAGGCGATGCCCAGGTCGAGGACGTCGGGGGCGCGCTTCTGGCCCTTGCGGGACTTGACGGCGGCGATCTCGTCGGCGCTGGAGGCGTCCGGGTTCTCGCTCTCGACCTTGATGCCGTACTTCGTCTCGAACGCCTTGATCAGCTCGCCGTAGTTGGCCCAGTCCGGCGGCAGCGCGATGACGTGCAGCGCGCCTTCCTGCTTCGCCGCCTTGACGAGGGCGTCCATGCCTCCGAAGTCCTTGGCCGACGCGGCCGTGGCCGACTTCGCGCCCTCGGCGCCGGCGGCGCCCTCGGGAGCGGCGCCACAGGCGGTGACGGTGGTCAGGACGGCTGCGCCGAGCAGGAATGCGGCGCCGCGGAGGGGGGTTCTGCGCACGGGTTCTCCCAGGAGCGAGTGACGGAACTTGTCTGAACAAGCCGCCCTTAGTTCGCCCGCGCCTCCTGTCCGGAAAGTGAACGGGACATGGCCAGATCCAGACGCCTCCCGGAAGAGCCGGTTGTGGTGAACCACAGCTGAACCACATGGACTTGAGATGAATCGACAGATCGTTCCGGCGTCGGCCCGGCGGGTTAGGGTGGCGGTCGGGACAGCACACCCCGTGACCGGGTGTGCACAGTCGAGAACGAAGATGGGGGCACTGTGACGGCGCTGTACGTGGAGATCGCGGAGGAACTCCGCCGCTCGATCCTCAACGGCGAGTACGCCGTCGGCGCCCGCCTGCCCTCCGAGAGCGACCTCGCCGACCGCTGGTCCGCCTCACGCGGCACGGTGCGCCAGGCCGTCGCCCTGCTCACCTCGGAAGGCATCATCGGCTCGCGCCAGGGCGCCCGCCGCATCGTGCTCCGCAGGGAGCGCCGGCACAGCTTCGCCGAGCTCCACAGCTTCGCCCAGTGGGCACGGACGATGGGCTACCGCTCGGCGAGCCGCTTCCTCCACCGCGAGCGGCGCCGGGCCACCCCGGAGGAGGCGCGCCGCCTCGCCCTGCCGGACGGGGCCGGGGTCCTCGACGTCCTGCGCCTGCGCTGCCTGGACGACGAACCGGTGATGGTGGAACGCACGGCGTACGCGGAGTGGGTCGCGCCCACCGTCGAGTCGCTGCCCGTCGACTGCGCCTCGATCATGGACAGCATGGCCGAGGACGCGGGGATCGTCGCCCACTACGGCGAGCACCTCATCGACGCGGTGCCCGCCGGGAGCGACGACGCGCGTCTGCTCCGCGTCCGCCGGGGCAGCCCGCTCCTGCGGCAGCGGCACCTCACGAGCAACCAGGACGGCCGCCCCATCGAGTGGACCGAGGACCGCTACCGCGCGGGGAGCGTCACGTTCAACGTGAGCAACTCGGTGGGCACGGCGCCGCTGGTACGGGACCCGGGCTCGCTGCTGATGTGACCGACGCCCCCGGTGGATCAACCGGCACACGGGAGCCGCCTTATGACGGCGCGTCACGACGGGTTGGCACGTAGACTCGCCGTCATGGCATCCCGCATCAGTGAGCTGGTCCTCGACTGCGCCGACCCCGAGCGGCTCGCCGCGTTCTGGAGCGAGGTCCTCGACTACGTCGAGGTCGGCCGCGAGGACGACGGAAGCATCGAGATCGGACCGGCCGGCATCGGCTTCGGCGGCGCGCAGCCCACGCTCATCCTCAGCCCCAGCAGCGAGCCCCGGACCGGGAAGCTGCGTCTGCACATCGACGTCAACGCCACCGACCGTGACCAGGACGCCGAGCTGGAGCGCCTGCTCGCGCTCGGCGCCAAGCCCGTCGACATCGGCCAGACCGGCGCCGAGAACTGGCACGTCCTGGCCGACCCCGAAGGCAACGAGTTCTGCCTCCTGCACCGGAGGCTCAAGCCCCTCTGACCGCCGCGCACCGGCGGCGGACCACACTCCCGCCCCCACTCCCACCCGGCCGGCGGACACGCGGCCTGGGCCGAAGCCCCGCCCGGAAAGTATGATCAAGCGATGTCCGACATGACTGAGACCACACCCGGCTGGCTGACCACGGACGAACTGGACACGGCCAGGTCCCGGATGCCGATCCTGTACGTCGAGGCCGTCCCCGTGCGCGTGGACGACAGCGGCGAAGTCACCAGCATCGGGCTGCTCCTGCGGATCGGCGCCGAGGGAACGATCAGCCGCACCCTGGTGTCCGGCCGCGTCATGCACCACGAGCGGGTCCGTGACGCACTGCTCCGCCACCTGGAGAAGGACCTCGGGCCCGTGGCCCTGCCCCGCGTCCCCGCCTCCCTGCAGCCCTTCACCGTCGCCGAGTACTTCCCCACCGCCGGCATCACGCCCTTCCACGACCCGCGCCAGCACGCCGTCTCCCTCGCGTACATCGTCCCCGTCACCGGCGACTGCCGCCCCCGGCAGGACGCCCTCGACCTGGTGTGGTTCAGCCCGCAGGAAGCCGGCTCCCCGGCCGTGCAGAACGAGATGCCCGGCGGCCAGGGACACCTCCTCAAGCAGGCCCTCGCCCACGTCGGACACACCTACTGAACCCCGCTCCCCGCAGGGCCGCCGGCACGGCACCGCTTGACCTTGACACGGTGACAAGGTCTTCAGTGGGGCCCCAGGAGGTGGTCCCATGACCATGGCGAACGAGGCCACGAACACGATGCCGGCCCTGCGGGGGCTCGGGAGCGACAGCGCGTCGGTGCGGCTGCGAGCGGCGCTCGCGGTGGGCTCGGCACCGGACCCGGGGTACGTCGACGAGCTTGTCGGCCGCTGCGCGATCGAGCCGGACTTCCAGGTACGCGAGATGCTCACGTGGGCACTCACCCGCCACGCACCGGCGCTCACGCTCCCCCGGCTCCTGGGCGAGCTCCGCTCGGAGCCGGCCCAGGCACGCAGCCAGGCCCTGCACACCCTGTCCAAGATCGGGGACCGGCAGGCCTGGCCCTCGATCACCCGGGAGCTCCTGACCGACCCGGACGACGAGGTGGCGCGGAGCGCCTGGCGGGCGGCGGTCGTCCTCGTGCCCGAGGGCGCGGAGTCCGGGCTCGCGGGGGTGCTCGCGACCCAGCTCGGGCGGGGCGGGCGCGAGACGCAGCTGAGCCTCAGCCGGGCGCTCATCGGCCTCGGCGAGGCGATGACGCCGGCCCTGCGCGCCGCGCGGTCGGATCCCCGCCCCCAGGTACGCCGGCACGCGATCGCCACGGAGAAGCTGTCGCACGACCCGGATGCCGGGTTCGACTTCGCGATCGAGGAGGCCAAGCGGATCATGGTGCTCGGCCCGGCCTGCCAGGAGGAGTGACCGTCGGTGTTGATCGGTGATGTGGCGAAGCACTCCGGGGTCAGTGCCCGCATGCTCAGGCATTACGAGGCGCTCGGCCTGGTGCGGCCGACGGGCCGCACGGGCGGCGGCTACCGGGAGTACGCGGACGCGGACATCCGGCGCATCTTCCACATCGAGAGCCTGCGGTCCCTGGGGCTCTCGCTGCGCGAGGTCGGGCGCGCCCTGGACGATCCCGGCTTCGCGCCCTCGGAGCTCGTCGACGACCTGATCCGGCAGACGCGCGCACGCATCGCGGCGGAGACGGAGCTGCTCACGCGGCTGCGTCGGATCGGTTCCGCGGAACCCGCAGGCTGGCAGGACGTCCTGCAGGTCGTCGCCCTCCTCCAGGCTCTCGGCTCGAAGAGCCCGGAGACGCGGCAGCGCGCCGCCCTGTCCTCGGCGGAGGAAGCGCCGGTGCCGGTGGAGGCGCTGGTCGAGGCGGTACTGGGCGAGGCGGACCCGATCGTCGCGGGAGCCCTCCGCTGGGCCCTCGCCCGCTCGGACGACGGCGGGCTGCCGCTCCTCGCGCGCGGCCTCGGCTCACCGGTGGCCGAGGTCAGGAAGCGCGCTGTGCAGTCCGTCACCGAGATCCCCGGCGAGGAGGCGACCGCCCTGCTGCGGGAGGCCCTCGCCGACCCCGACCTCGCCGTGCGGAGGTGCGCCGCCCTGGAGCTGGGGTCACGCGGCGTGGCCGACGCGGTCCCGACGCTCGTCGACATGATCGCCGAGGAGGCGAACGACGTCGACGCCGCCGACGCGCTGAGCGGCCTGGCGAGCCGTCCCGCGCTCGCGGACCGGATCACCGGCCTGCTGGTCGACCGCCTCGCCCACGGCACGACGGGGGCGTCCGACCGGCGGCGCCTCGCGCAGGCCCTGGCGGACATCCCGGGGAACGCGGCCGCACAGGCGCTGACGGAGCTGTCCGAGGACGAGGACCGCGCGGTCGCGCTGACCGCGACGTACATCCTCGGGCTGCGCGCAACGCGCTGACGGACCCGGCCCCGGGGCGACGGCCGGGACACGGTGACGTACGCCGCGGGGGGCCGCCCGGCCTACCGGCCGGCCCCTCGGCTCACGGCCGGGTGTAGCGGCGGATGCGGTAGCGCAGGCCCGTCGTGGAGTCCCGCCAGCCGGTGTCCTCCGTGGCCTGCCAGTCGGCTTCGACGGTCGGGGCGTAGGTGTCGCCGTCGACCGCGGTGTCGACCTCCGTCACCGAGAGCGTCCGGGCGTGGGGCAGGGCGGCGCGGTAGATCTCGCCGCCTCCCATGACCCAGGCGACGGCCTCGTCGGCCGGCTCCGCAGACCCGGTCGCCAGGTCGAGGGCCGCCTCGATCGATCCGGCGCGCTCCGCGCCCTCGGCCGTCCACCGCGCGTCCCGGGTCACCACGATGTTGCGGCGGCCCACCAGGGGACGGAAGCGGACGGGCAGCGAGTCCCAGGTCTTGCGGCCCATGATCACGGGGTGGCCGAGGGTGGTCGCCTTGAAGTGCGCCATGTCCTCGGGGAGCCGCCACGGGATCGTGTTGCCGGCGCCGATCACGCCGTCGGTGGTCTGCGCCCAGATCAGCCCGATGTTCACACCCGTACTCACACCGCCACCGGAGCCTTGATGCCGGGGTGGTGCTGGTAGCCCACGATCTCGACGTCGGAGAAGGCGTAGTCGAACAGCGAGTCGGCCTTGTGCAGCTTCAGCTCGGGGAACGCGTACGGAGTGCGGCTGAGCTGCTCGGTCACCTGGTCCACGTGGTTGTCGTAGATGTGGCAGTCGCCGCCGGTCCAGATGAAGTCGCCCGGCTCGAGGCCGGTCTGCTGCGCCACCATGTGGGTGAGCAGGGCGTAGCTGGCGATGTTGAACGGGACGCCGAGGAACAGGTCCGCGCTGCGCTGGTACAGCTGGCAGGAGAGCTTGCCGTCGGCGACGTAGAACTGGAAGAAGGCGTGGCAGGGGGCCAGCGCCATCCGGTCGAGTTCGGCGACGTTCCAGGCGGACACGATCATGCGGCGGGAGTCGGGGTCGCGGCGCAGCGTGTCGAGGACCTGGCTGATCTGGTCGATGTGCCGGCCGTCGGGCGTGGGCCAGGAGCGCCACTGCACTCCGTAGACGGGCCCCAGCTCGCCCTTGTCGTCGGCCCACTCGTCCCAGATGGAGACGCCGTTCTCCTGGAGCCAGCCGACGTTGGAGTCGCCGCGGAGGAACCACAGGAGCTCGTACACGATCGACTTGAGGTGCACCTTCTTGGTGGTGACCAGCGGGAATCCCTGCGAGAGGTCGTAGCGGAGCTGGTGCCCGAAGATGCTCCGGGTGCCTGTGCCCGTCCGGTCGGCCTTCGCCGTTCCCGAGGTGAGCACCGTCTTCAACAGGTCTTCGTACTGGGTATCCGCCACGGTCGCCGAGTCTACCGTCGGCCGGGGCGCGACCTCGACGGGTGGGCCTGTCCCCTGGTCACCGTCGTGCGGGCGGTCTCGTCGACGTGGAGGGTGAAGACGTCGGGGCGGGCGTAGTGGCCGGTGGTGTCGAGGTCGAAGCGGGCGCCCGCGAGCTCGTCGAGGTCGAGCTCGGCGGTCAGGATGCCCTCGCCGTCGCGCAGCGGCCCGGCGAGGACCTCGCCCAGCGGGGAGACGATCACGGAGCCGCCGCCGATCAGTACGGTGTCGGGCGCGTCGCCCTGGACGGGGTGGAGGTCGTCCGGCAGGCCGTCGCGGCGCAGGTACTGGCAGGCGGAGAGGACGAAGCAGCGGCCCTCCAGGGCGATGTGCCGCATGGTGGCCTGCCAGGCGTCGCGGTCGTCGACGGTCGGCGCGCACCACAGGTCGACGCCCTTGGCGTACATCGCGGTGCGCAGCAGCGGCATGTAGTTCTCCCAGCAGATGGCCGAGCCGAGGCGGGCCGCGCCGGTGTCGACGACGGGGAGGGTGGAACCGTCTCCCTGGCCCCACAGGTAGCGCTCGGCGGCCGTGGGCATGAGCTTGCGGTGCAGGCCGAGGTAGCCGTCGGGGCCGAAGAAGAGCGCGACGCAGTACAGGGTGCCGCCCTGGCGTTCGACCGCGCCGATCACGGCGTGGCAGCCGAGTTCCCGGGTGACGGCGGCGAGCGTCTCGGTCTCCGGGCCGGGGACCTCGACGGCGGCGGCGTGGTAACGGCGGAAGAGGTCGCGGCCCTCGGGGCTGCGGCTGCCGACCGTGATGCCGAAGTCCAGTCCCTTGGGGTAGCCGCCGATGAACGCCTCGGGGAGGACGACGACCTCGGCGCCCCGGGCGGCGGCCTCGCGGAGGAGTTCCTCGGCACGGGCCACCGCGGCCGGGGTGTCGAAGAGCGGGGCGGCCGCCTGGACGACGGCGACGGTCACGGTGCGGCGTCGCTCCGCGGAGATCGGTGTCATGCCCCGACGCCAGGAACACCGCGGCTGATCGGCAAGCACACCGTGACGGGGGGGGCCGGGCCGGGCAGCGCGCGACAGACTCCGGCGCAGGCCTTTGAATGGAGAGGTGAGCACCGTTCGATGGCTTGCCGCCGCAGGACTCACCGCGCTGCTCGGCGCTGCGGCCCCGGGGCCCTCGCCGCCTCCGGATCAGCCTCCGCCCCAACTCGACGACGCGGACGTGCAACGTGCCGTCGACCGGCTCGACGGAGTGGTCCAGGACGCCATGAAGCGGACCGGGGTGCCGGGCGTGGCCGTCGCCGTCGTCCACGACGGCAAGGTGATCCACCTGAAGGGGTACGGCGTACGGAAGGCCGGCGAGAGCGCGGCCGTCGATGCCGACACCGTTTTCCAACTCGCCTCCGTCTCCAAGCCGATCGCGTCCACCGTGGTCTCCGGGGCGGTGGGCACCGAGGGCTGGACGCGGCCGGTGGCCCCCCATGTGCCGGGCTTCGCCCTCAAGGACCCGTGGGTCACCTCCCACGTGACGGTCGCCGATCTGTTCTCGCACCGCAGCGGCCTGCCCGATCATGCCGGGGACCTGCTCGAAGATCTCGGCTACGACCGGCCGTACATCCTGTCGCATCTGCGGTACGAGCCCCTCACCCCGTTCCGCGCGAGCTACGCCTACACCAACTTCGGTCTCACGGCCGCCGCCCAGGCGGTCGCCGACGAGAAGGGCGTGCCGTGGGAGAAGCTCGCCGCCGACACGCTCTACAGGCCGGCCGGCATGAACTCCACCAGCTCGCGCTTCGAGGACTTCGAGAAGTCCTCCGACCGGGCCTGGGGTCACGTGAAGGTCGACGGCGCCTGGAAGCCGGAGTTCGTCCGGGACCCGGACGCGCAGTCCCCCGCCGGCGGCGTCAGTTCCAGCGCCCGTGACATGGCGATCTGGCTGCGGCTCCAGCTCGGCGACGGCAAGCTCGACGGCCGTCAGATCGTCGCCGCCGACGCCCTGGAGCGCACCCACTGGCCCGAGTCGGTCGCCAGTCCCGCCCGTGCCCCGGCCGGCCGGACCGGCTTCTACGGCCTGGGCTGGAACGTGAGTTACGACGACGAGGGCCGGCTCAGGCTCTCGCACACGGGAGCGTTCGCGGAGGGCGCGCACACCAACGTGACGATGCTGCCGGGCGAGCAGCTCGGCATCGTCGTCCTCACCAACACCTCACCGGTCGGCGTCGCCGACGCCGTCGCCCTCGACTTCTTCGACATCGCGCAGACCGGCGAGATCAGCCGCGACTGGATTCCGCTCGTGGACGCGCTGTACCAGCAGCAGGCGGACGAGGGCCGGTCGAAGACCGACTACGCCCACCCGCCGTCCGGCGCCGCACCGGCCAAGGCGGCCGACACGTACGCGGGCACGTACGAGAGTCCCTACTACGGGCGCGCGCAGCTCGTCGCGGACTCGGACGGCACCCTGTCGCTCGACCTGGGCCCGAAGCCTCAGAGGTACCGGCTCACGCACTACGACGGCGACACGTTCAGCTTCCCGACGGCGGGCGAGAACGCCGTGGGCCTCACCGGGGTCACCTTCACTCCGGACGGAAAGTCGTTCACCGTCGAGTACTTGGACACGGAGGGCCTGGGCACGTTCCACCGCACCGGCGGCTGAGGGCGTGGAATGCCCGGGCGCTCGTACGAGTTGATCACGTCATGACTCAAGGACCAGCACCCAGGCCCCTGTCCGACGACGCCCTCTCCGCGCTGCTGAGCACGCAGCGGTTCGGCACCCTCGCCACCAACAAGAGCAGTGGCCATCCCCATCTGACCACCATGCTCTACAGCTGGGACCCCGAGGCGCGCGTCGTGCGGTTCTCGACCACCGCCGACCGCGTCAAGGTGAAGCAGCTCCGGCGTGACCCGCGGGCGGCTGTCCACGTGCCGGGCGGGGACGTGTGGTCGTTCGCCGTGGCCGAGGGCGAGGCGGAGGTCTCCGAGATCACGACCACTCCTGGGGACGCGACCGGGCAGGAGCTGCTCGCGATGATTCCGGAGGAGGCGAGGCCGGAGGACGCGAGCGGGTTCCTGGAGCAACAGGTCGCCGAGCGCCGCGTGGTGATCCGGCTGAAGGTCTCGCGTCTGTACGGGACGGCGCTCGACATCGCAGGCTGAGCCCGGCCCCGGCCGCCCGCCGCGGGGATCAGAACCGGTCGTCGCGGGGATCAGGACCGGTTCTTCGTCCCCGCGGACCAGGGCCAGGCGGCCGCTCGGCCCGCCTCGATGAGCCCGACCATGCGGAAGGCCGCGTCCGTGAGGCCGCCGAAGGTGTGCCGGTGGCGGCCGGTGGGGCCGTGGGCGGGCTGGTATCCCGCCAGGTTCCAGGTGTAGACGGGGGTGCGGGCCGGGACGGTCTCGGCAGGCGTGGCGGGCGTGTACGGGGCGGTCTGTTCGTCGGTGACGATCAGGATCCGGTCGTGGGCGGCGAAGTGTTTCCGTATCGCGTTCGCGGTGTACGTGCCGCCCATACTGCGGAAGCGTTTCAGCACTTCAAGCACCGGCTCGCCCGGCGCGTACGGCACCTTCGCGCTGCCCCAGCCGAACTCCACCAGGTCGGCCTGCTCGGCACGCATGGCCAGCGCGGTGCCGAACACGGCGGCCGCGTCCGCGCGGGTCAGCTTGGACCGCTCGGAGACGGTGTCCCAGAACATGGAGTCGGACCGGTCCACGAGGATCAGCGTCCGGCCGGGCAGGGCCGGTACGTTGGCCAGGGAGTGGCCGAGTGCCTGTTCCAGCGGGGCCGCCCAGCGCGGTGACGGCGCGTGCTGATGGGCGGCCAGGTAGCGGAAGGGGAACTGCCGGGACCGGGCGACCTCGGAGGGGTCCGAGAGGCGCTCGGCCACCCGGGCCGCGACCTCGTCCGAGATTCCGGCCTCGTCGAAGTTCCGCAGGTTCCGCAGGAGCGCCATGGGCCCCATCGTGGGGATCAGGGCCTCCCAGACGGCCGCGTCCATCGGTCCGTGCAGCCAGCCCGCGACGGCCTCCCACGTCATGCCCGCCGCCGCGAGCCGCTCGGAGCCGCCCGGACCGGTCACCAGGGCACGCCGCTCCTCCGGCGCCGATTCCCTCAGCGCCCGGTGGGCGGTCAGCAGCTGGTCGGAGGCCGGCGGGACCGCCCGCTCGGGGTGGTGGCGGCGGTCGAGCGCGTACCGGAACAGCGCGCCCTGCCAGGGCTTGTCCGGGGCGGGTGTGGCGTGCACGAGGTTGAGCACGTCGCCGAAGCGGAAGGCCTTGGACGCGGTGTCGTACTTGAGCAGGGACCGGGACGTGTACAGCCGGCGCACGGCGTCGGCGACGCCCCGCTTCACGGGCTGCGGCACGTTCCGCCCGTGGGCCGAGATCCAGTGGGCGAGCAGTTCGCCGGGCTCGTCGGCGCGCTGGAGCACGGAGTCGATCACGGACCGGTTGGACGGGCCCTCGGTGGCCCCGGCCTTGAGCCGGGCCCGTACGTACGCGGCGGCGCCCACCAGGGACGCCGTGCGCATGTTGCCCTCGCCGCGGAGCCAGCGCAGCAGGCCGGCCGTCCACTCGGGGTCCTCGACGGCGAGTCGGCCGACGAGCCGGGCGTAGCGCGCGTCCCGCTCCTCCCCGCCCTCGTAGAACGTCCCCTGGGAGACGAAGTTGCCGACGGCGAGGAGGAAGAGTTCGTCACGGGGCTCCCGGACGAAGGCCGGACCGCCGGGGTAGGTGCGGAGTTCCGGCCCGAGCGGCGGGTGGTAGGACCGTGGTGCTGGTGTGGGCATGGCGCGGGCGGCCGCCAGGATGTGTGGGGCGACGAGCATGTCGGACCACATCTTGGAGACACGTCGGGCGTGACGAGGCAGTGAATCCCCCCGGATTCAAACGATCGGACGGCCCCGGGCACGTGGTCCGGCGGGGCGGAGGCGCCCGCGCCTGCCGAGATCAGAAAAGGGCGGCGGCGTCACTTTGTTTCGGAAGGAAGTAGCCGCAGCCGGGCGCATCGGGAGGCGCGGTCGCGAAGCCAACCTACAAGGCCCACCGACCGGTGCGCCAACCGATTTAACGCGGGTCGGGGATCCGTGAGCCGCTCTCCGGCAGGCGGCGCAGGGCGAGGCCCAATAGAACCGCCACGTACGCGATCAGGACGCCGAGCCCGGCCCACCACGGGAGGGGGAAGTAACCGGTGGAGGGCGCGTAGTGGGCGAGCACCTGCGGATACTCGACGAGGGACTGCTGGGTGGCGAAGCCGGCGGCCGGGGTGACCCGCAGGAGCCAGTCCGCCACTCCGTCGGCGAGCAGCGGGAAGGAGGTCGCCACGTACGGGACCGCGATCGCCAGGACGGCGACGGGAATCGCGGACCAGGCGCGGCGCAGCAGGGCTCCGACCGCGAAGGCGAGCACGGCGGCGAGGGCGAGGGCGGCGGCCGTGCCGACGACGACCCTCGCTCCGGTGAGCGCGGACACTACGGGGACGGGGATGCCGTTGCCCTTCAGGATCGTCACGCCGACGGGCATCACGATGCCGATGGCGAGGAGACCGGTCACGAACGTGACGGCCCCGACGACGATCGCCTTCGCCCCGAGTTCCGCGCGGGTGACCGGCGCGCCGCCCGCGGCCTCGCGGCGGTAGGCGGAGGTGGCGAACCGCACGGCGACGACGAGGACGATGAGCAGCGCGAGGGCCAGGCCGCCGAGCGTGCGCTCGACCGGCCGTGCGCCGTCCTCCCCGCCCGTCGGACCGATGTCGCCGGAGCCGTAGACCGTGATCGTGCCGTTCTTCTCCACCCCGCCGGCGGCCTGGAAGTACTTCTCCCAGTCGGTCCGGTTCGCCTCGCCGACGGTCTCGCTCCTCCAGCGTGCCTGCGCGACGGCGCCCTTGAGGCCGACGTGGTCGAAGACGCCGCCCGCCTGGGTATGACGCACCTGTTCCGTGGCGCCGCCGAGGCCGGCGCGCCGGAGGGTGAGGTCGCCGGGAGAGGTGGCGAACAGGCCGACCCGTACGGTCTCGGGCAGTCCCGGCAGGCGTGCCGTACCGACCTCCGTCCAGCGCGTGCCGTCGGCGGACTCGTGGCCGGTGACGGTGTCGCCCGCGCGGGTCAGCCGCAGCCAGCGGGGGGCCTGGGCGGAGACCTCGCCGCCGCTGCCGGTGCTGCCCGCGATGTCGTGCCGGTAGTCGTACTGCATGCGCACGCCGTGGCTGCCGGTGACCATGAGGGCCGCGTACGAGGATCCCTGACGGGTCCCGTCCTTGATCATGATCCCTGCCTTCGCCCAGGGCACGAGGCCGGGGACGAGCTTGTCGTGGTGCGGCGGCGGGTAGGTGATCGTGCCCTTCATGGACGTCACCCGGACGGTGATGCTGCCGTTCTCGCCGAGGTCCCGGTGCATGAAGGAGAACTGGTCGTTGACGAGGGCCCCGTCCGGTCCGGTCGGGTCGGCCGGGCACGGGCCGTCGCAGGACGCGTGGTTGCCGGAGGCGTAGAGCAGGCCGAGGACGATGACGGCCAGGGCGGCGGTCGCCAGGGCGATCAGCCGGCCGGGACGCCGGAAGCCGGTGCACTCGCGGTGGACCGCGTGGAGTGTCGTGTGGGTCGAAGACATGACCACGGTTGTACGGAGGTCGCCGTGACGGGGTCCGAACCGCGTCTGTCACCTCGTTGTTAGGTGCGGCGGGGCATGCTGATCTCCGGCCGACACGGGCGGGAAAAGGAGCGAGGACATGCTGCGGGGCGGGACTGTCGGACGACGCTTCACGATCTTGTACGCGGCGGGGTACCTCGTCTCCGGGATCGTGCTGCTCGTCCTGACCTACGTCATGTCCGGCGTACGGCTCTCCGCGCCCGCGCCCGGAAACGTCCCTCCTGCGAGCGGCTCCTCCGACCTCGCCGCCGCACACGAGCAGATCCGGGGCCTGCAGAAGCAGCTCGCGGAGGTGCAGGCCCAGCAGGAGCACCGGATGCTCGTCGCCTGGCTCCTCGCGCTGGTGGTGATGGTGGGCCTCTCGCTCCTGCTCGGCCGTCTCCTGGCCCGGCGGGTCCTGCGTCCGTTGCGGCTCATCACGGCGGCGACGCGGCGGATCTCCGCGGAGAACCTCCACGAGCGGCTCGCGGTGCCCGGCCCGGACGACGAGGTCAAGGAGCTCGCCGACACCGTCGACGGTCTCCTCGAACGCCTGGAGGCCTCGTTCGTCGCGCAGCGCCGCTTCGTCGGCAACGCCTCGCACGAACTGCGCACCCCGCTGGCGACGATCCGGGCGTCCCTGGACGTGGCCGTCGCCAAACCGGAGCCCGCGGCCCAGACCCTCGCGCTCGCCGGCCGGGTACGGACCGAGCTGAACCGCGTGGACCACCTGCTCGACGGGTTCCTCCTCCTCGCCCGTGCGCAGCACGGCGCCTTCGCCGACCGGACCCTCGTGTCGCTGGGTGAGCTGGCGCGGGAGGCGCTGGGCGGCCGGGCTCCCGACATCGCGGCGAAGGGCCTGGCCGTGGACGCCGGGGCGGAAGAGGCGGCGTGGACGCGGGGCAGCGCGGTGCTGCTGTCCCGGATGGTGCAGAACGTCGTCGACAACGCGATCGCGCACAACGAGGACGGGGGTCCGATCCGGGTCGCCACCGACAGCGACGGCTCCGGCGTGCACCTGGTCGTCGAGAGCGGCGGACCGGTCCTCGACCAGGGCCGGGTGGACCGCTTGGGGCAGCCGTTCGAGCGGCTCGGCGCGGCCCGTACGGGATCGGAGGGGGGTTCGGGCCTGGGCCTGTCGATCGTGGCGGCGATCGTCGCCGCGCACGGCGGGGACCTCGTCCTGCTCGCCCGTCCGGAGGGCGGTCTGCGTGTCGCGGTGACGCTGCCGTCGGCCTCCCTGGAGAACGACGCGGTGCGGACGGGGGTGCGGGCGTGAGGGTTCTGGTCGTGGAGGACGCGCGGTCGCTCGCCGAGGTCGTCGCCGAGGGTCTGCGGGATCAGGGGATGGCCGTCGACCTGGCGCACGACGGCCTCGCGGCCGCCGCCAAGCTCGATGTGAACGCGTACGAGGTGGTGGTCCTCGACCGGGATCTGCCCGGCATCCACGGTGATGTGCTCTGCCAGATGATCACCGGGCGGGACGACCGTCCGATGGTGCTGATGCTGACCGCGGCCGGGGCGCCCGGCGACCGGGTCAGCGGGCTCACGCTCGGCGCCGACGACTACCTCGCCAAGCCGTTCCACTTCCCCGAACTGATCCTGCGCATCCGGGCCCTGGCCCGCCGCAGGCCGGCCGCCCGCCCCCGTACGCTGCGTGCCGCCGGTCTCGAACTCGACCCGGTGCGCCGCACCGCCGTCCGGGACGGCCGCCCGCTCGCCCTGTCGGTCAAGGAGTTCGCCGTCCTGGAGGCGCTCCTGCGGGCCAGTCCCGGGTTCCTGAGCGCGGAGGCTCTCCTGGAGCAGGTGTGGGACGAGAACGCGGATCCGTTCACCAACACGGTGACGGTCACGGTCGGCCGCTTGCGCCGGAAGCTGGGCAGCCCGCCGGTCATCACGACGACGACCGGCGTGGGCTACCGCATCGCCGACGACGCTGCGACCGGCTGAACTCAGCCCTCGCTCATCGGCTGGGTGGCCGCCAGCCGCTCCAACAGATGGGCGAGTTGGGCCTGTTCGTCCTCGTCGAGCCCGGCGAGGAGCCGGCGCTGGTTGTCGAGGTGGACCGCGATCAGTTCGTCGGTCAGGGCGACGCCCTCGGGGGTGAGGGTGATGAGGCGTCCGCGCGAGTCGGCCTCGTCGACGGTCCTGGCGACCAGTCCGCGGGCTTCGAGCCGGTCGACGCGCTTGGTGATGGCACCGGTGGTGACGAGGACGGTGCGGCTCAGCTCGCCCGCGGAGAGGGCGTAGGGCTCGCCGGTCCGCCGGAGCGCGGCGAGCAGGTCGAAGTCGCCGCTGCCCAGGCCGGCGTCGGCGAAGGGCGGGCGCAGCTGCTGGTCGAGGGTGTGGGTGAGGCGGAAGAGCCGGCCGATGACGAGCATCGGGGACGCGTCCAGATCCGGGCGCTCTCGTGTCCACTGGTCGACGATGGCTGCGATGGCGTCGGGCTGCATCTCTTCACCTTATCTTCCACGGATGATAAATTATCTTCCGTGGAAGATACTCGCGTTCACGAGGCCGCCGCACCCCTCCCCCACAGCACCGACACCCCCTCCCCCGCGCGCCGCAGGCTCATCGCCTCCAGCCTGGCCACCTCCCTGGGCGACGGCATCTACGTGCCGCTGACCATGCTGTTCATCCACGGCCTCACCGGTCTGTCCCTCACGTCGATCGGCACGGGGCTCACGATCGCCGGGCTCAGCGCCCTGGCCTTCATGCCGACCGCGGGGACCCTCATCGACCGCTTCGGCGGCCGCCGCGTGCTCATCGGGGTGCTCGCGCTGCGCGCGATCGGCTTCGCCGCGTACCCGTTCGCCGACTCCTACCCCGCCTTCCTGACGATCGCCCTGGTGGTGGCGGTCGGAATGTGGGCGTCCGCGCCGAGCCAGCAGTCGCTCATCGGCGACCTCGCCCGGGGCGCCGAACGGGACCGGCTCCTGGCGTGGGACCGCAGCCTGCGCAACGCCGGGATGGGCGGCGGCAGTCTGGCGGCGGCGGGCATGCTCGCGTGGAACGGCACCACCGGCTTCATCGTCGCCGCCGAGGTGCTGGCCGCGGTCTTCGCCGTCGCGGCCGTACTGGTCGCCCGGATCCCCCAGGTCCGCAGCGCCACCAAGCACCGGGAGACGCGCGGCGGTTACCGCCAGGTGCTCGCCGACCGGCCCTATCTCCTCCTGACGACGGCCAACTTCCTCATCGCCTTCGGCTACACCGCCCAGGCCATGGCCCTGCCCGTCTTCCTCACCCGCGACGTCGCCATGCCCGACGCCCTGGCGGGGGCGGTCTTCGCGGTCAACACCGTTCTGGTCGCGGCACTCGGCGTACCGGCGGCCCGCCTGACCTCGCGCGGCCGACGCACCCGCACGGCCGCCCTCGGCGCGGTCACCTTCGCGCTCTCGTTCGCCGCGTTCGGGGCGCTCCCCCGGCTGGTCCACGGCGCGGACGCGCTGGTCGCGGTCCTGGCCGTCGCCGTGCTCTACACCGCCGGCGAACTCGTCCACTCCGCCCCCTCGCAGAGCCTCTCCGTCCAGGCCGCCCCCGACCACCTGCGCGGCCGCTACCTGTCGGTCCACCAGCTGTCCTGGTCGGTGTGCCGCACCGTGGCCCCCATGCTCCTGGGCTTCCTGCTCGACACGGGACCGTGGCACCTGTGGGCGGTACTCGCCGCGCTCGTCCTCACCGGCGCGGCCGTCCTCCTGTGCGCGGAACGCTCGCTCCCGGCCCACACGA
The DNA here is from genome assembly GCF_053616475.1 of Streptomyces sp. NPDC055815. Classification (NCBI taxonomy): domain Bacteria; kingdom Bacillati; phylum Actinomycetota; class Actinomycetes; order Kitasatosporales; family Streptomycetaceae; genus Streptomyces; species Streptomyces sp. NPDC055815. The sequence goes on from NZ_JBSHDU010000003.1 coordinate 96,590, forward strand.
ACATGCCCGTGTGAGGTGGACTGGGCGACCGCCCGTACTGTTGCATCGGGAGGCGAGGGGGAGGTTCGTCGTGCGAGACGCGCTGCTGCTGGGACTGGCCGGGAACCCGGCTCTGCCCGCCGACCTGTTCGCCCGGCTGGCGGCCACGGGCGACGACGACGTCCTGTACGCCCTGGCCACGCGGGAGCAGCTGACCACGGCTCAGGCCGGAGCGCTGCTCGCCGCCGGCGACCCTACGCTCACGACCTCTCTGATACGGAGCGGGCGGGTGCCGTGGCCGGACGTTCCCGAAGAGCACCCCGGGCGGGCACTGGACGCGGTGCTGGGCGGAGTGGCACCCCTGGCCGTCTGGTGGGAAGCCGCCGCCGATCCCGACGCCGGGGTGCGGCAGGAGGTCGCCTACGAACTCGACGCGCCGAACGAGGTCGTCGCCGCCCTCGCCCATGACGCGGACCCGGGGGTCGTGGCGAGCGCCGCCGGCCACCCCCGTCTCCCACCGGGACTCCTCCCGGGTCTCGCCCGCCACCCCAGTACGGTGGTACGGGAGGCGGTCGCCGACAACGAGAACGCGCCCGCCGATGTGCTCGGCGCCCTTCTCGCCGACGGCGGTCACCCGGCCCCGACCCGCTGCGGCGCCTGCCACCGGCGCGAAACGCCCTGCCGCGACCACGCGCCCGGCGTCCGCCGCGTCCGGCTGGCGGCAGCAGCCCATCCGGCCGTGCCACCGGAGGGACTCGCCCCGTTCCTGGACGCGCCCGAGGTGTGGACGGTCACGTCGTTCGCGGCCCGCACCGACCTGCCGACCGGCTTCCTCGAACGGCTCGCCGAGCACCCCGCCGACGACGTCCGCGCCGTGGTCGCCGCCAACCCGGCCGTCCCCGAACCCCTCCTGCGGACACTCGCCGCCGACCCGGCTCCGGACGTCCGCCGAGCCGTCGCAGCGAACCCGGCCGTCCCGCTCGACCTGCTCATCACCGTCGCGACCCACGAGCGACTGCCGGACGAACCGGCACCGCGCGTCGAATCAGCCACGGAGACCGAACTCCACGCCCTCGCCACGAGTCGCGTGGCTCAGGTCAGAGCACTGGTCGCACACCGCACCGAGCTCTCCGCCGCCCTCGTCGAACAGCTCGTCACCGACCCGGACCCCGGGGTCGCCCGGCGCATCGCGGCCCACCCGGCACGCACCCCCAAGCAGCTCGCCGCACTGGTGGAACGCCACGGGCCGCCCGTCTACACCGCCGCCGTCCGCCACCCCGGCTGCCCCGCCGCCCTGCTCCACCACATCGCTTCGTCCCCCGCCGCCGGCCGTCGCGTACTGCGGGACATAGCCCGGCACCCCGCAGCTCCCCCGGAGACGCTGCTCCTCTGCCTGGCGGCCGAGTCCCCGGACGTACGGGAATACGCGGCCACCCACCCGGCCCTCCCGGTAGCGGTCCTGCAGTCACTCATCGACGGCCCGGACGAGGCGCTGGCCCGTGCGGCCGCGGAGAACCCCTCGCTGCCGGAACCCCTGATGGAACGGATCACCCGGGAGGGCCTGTGAAAAGTGAGCCTCCGATGTCGCCCCTCCCCCCGCGCCGACTGGCTCTCCTCGGGGGCGGCTTCTCCACAGAGGGCGACGGGCTGCTCGACGACTGGGTGCTCGGTCATGTGCGCGCCGCTCGTCCCAAGGTCTGCTTCGTCCCCACGGCCAGTGGTGACGCCCCGGGTTACGTCGAGCGGTTTCTCGACGCCTACCGGTCGCGCAGCTGTGTACCCAGTGTCCTCCCCCTGTTCCGGCGCGAGCTCGACGACGACGCCCTGCAAGCGTTCCTGCTCTCGCAGGACGTCGTGTACGTGGGCGGGGGCAACACCGCGAACCTGCTCGCGGTGTGGCGGGCGCACGGAGTGGACCGCCTGCTGCGCGAGGCGTACGACCGGGGGACGCTGCTGTGCGGGATCAGTGCCGGCGCCAACTGCTGGGCCGACGGCTCGCACACCGACTCCTTCGGGCCGCTGACCCATCTGTCCGACGGCTTGGGCCTGCTGCCCGGCTCGGTCTGCCCCCACTACGACAGTGAGCCGGGGCGGCGCGCGTCCTACCGGGCCGCCGTGGCGAGCGGTGCGCTTGCCGGTGGTTGGGCGGTGGAGGACGGTGTCGGTGCGCTGTTCACGGAGGGCCGGCTGACGGACGCCGTGAGCCGGGTCCCGCAGGCGCGGCTGTACCGGGTGGAGCCGGACAAGGACGGTGGGGTGAGGGAATCGACCCCCTCCTGTCGGCTCCTGGGAGTCACTCGCAGCGGTACGTGAAGGTGCCCTCCGCCGTGTGGGAGGTGGGGGACGTGATCACCAGGCGGGCCACCGCGTGGTGGGTGCCTCGGCCCTCGAAGGTCCAGAGGAGGTGGAGTCGGGCCTCTTTCTCTCCGCGGGGCACCGTCTCGTGCAGCGGTGCGGAGCGGGTGCCGTCGCTGCGTTCCCAGTGGTACGTGAGGGTGCCCGGGCGCCCGTCGGTGTGGACGACGGCCTGGACGTTCGCCGTGGCGCCGCAGGTGAGTGGCTGCGCGGGGGCCTTGACCTCGACGGACCGCACCGCGACCCGGGGGCCGTACTCGCGCCACGCGAGAAGGGCCAGGACGGCGAGCAGGATCACGGCCGCCGGCGCGTACCGCAGGGGCCACCGGGTGCGGGGCCTGCGGGGTGGTGGGGTGCCGGGCAGGGTGCCGTGCCAGATCTGGGCCGCCGTGGGCGTGTTCTCGGCGCGTCGGGCGGCGGCCGCGGTCACCCCCGGGCCGAAGCGGAGGACTTCGCCCTCCACCCGGTCGGGCGTCGGGTCCGGCGTGGGGCCCTGGAACCAGTGGCTGCCCAGTTCGGTGGCGCTGTAGTCGTCGTTCACGTGATCACACACCGCCTGATGAAGATCTGCTGGAAGGAGCCGCCGTTCGCGGCGGCGGGATCCGTGGTCGCGCGCACTCCCCAGTAGCAACCGGCGCCCCGGACTTCGTGCTGGAGGGTCAGGGTGTAGCGGTCCGCTCCCTCTCGCCGGACGGTCTCTGAGCCGTCCGGTGTGCCCGGCGCGTCCTTCTCGTCGCTGGTGGACCACTCGACGAGGAGGGTCACCGGGCCCGTTCCGTCCGTCGTGAACTCGACGGTGGTCTCGGCCGTCGTCGGCCCGGTCTGGCGCAGGCTCGTGACGGAGACGGAGGTGACCGAGACCGGCGGCGACGTCGGGGGCGTCGTCGGTGGGGTGGTGGGGGGAGTCGTCGGGGGGCTGGTCGGTGGAGTCGTGGGCGGCGTGGTGGGTGGGGGCGTCGGTTCCGTCGTGGTGGGGGTGGGTGGTGGTGTCGTGGTCGGCGGGGGTGAGGTCGTCGGGGTTTCCGGCGTGGCAGAGGGCTCCTCCGTCGTCGGAGACGTACTCGGGTCCGCTGGACCGGGGCTCGGGCTCGGTGACGTGTTCGTCGTCGCGAAGGCCTGCGCGGCCTCGTCTCCGTCCGACTGCTCTCCCCCCGCCTGCGCCGCGAGGGCGAGCAGCAGCGCCAGGGCGAGGGCGGCCGCGCCCGCGGGCAGCCCGTGCGGAAGCCATCGGCGCAGTCCCCGCGCCGGGGGCCGGGGCAGGGTCGTCGTGGCGAGCGCGGTCGTGCCCTGGGCCGTACCGCCCGCGGAGGGGAAGAGCAGGGGCAGCAGGGCCGCGAGGGCTGCGAGGCGGCCCCGGCCCCGCTCCTCCCAGTCCGGTCCGTACGCGGCCGTGGCCACCGACTCCAGTTCGCTGACGAACGCGTCGGCGTTCTCGGGCCGTTCGTGCGGGGCCTTGGCGAGCCCCCGGCGGATGAGCGGGCGCAGCGGCTCCGGCGCCTGGCCGTCGGGTACGGGCGCCTCCAGGTGCTGGAGGGCGAGTTCGGCGAAGTTGTCCCCCGCGAAGGGCTTGCGGCCGGTCAGGCACTCGAAGAAGGTCGCGGTCGCCGCGTAGACGTCGGCCGCGGGCGAGGCGGGGGCGCCGTTCCACTGCTCGGGTGCCATGTAGGCGGGTGTCCCGGCGATGCCGGGGCTGCTGTCCCGTCCGGCCGCGATCCCGAAGTCGACGAGCTTGGAGGACCCGTCGGCGGCGACGAGGACGTTCTCCGGCTTGTAGTCCCGGTGGACGACGCCCGCCCGGTGGGCGGCGGCGAGGCCGAGGAGCGAGCCCTTGAGGACCACGAGGGCGGCCTCGGGGCCGGTCGCGCCCTCCCGGGCGAGGAGGGCGCGCAGCGCGACGCCGTCCACCAGCTCCATGACGATGGCCGCTCCCCGCGGCGCTTCGACGTACTCGTAGAGCCCCACGACGTGGGGTGTGTCGAGGGCGCCGAGGAGCCGGGCCTCGGAGCGGAAGCCGTGGACGAACGCCTCGTCGGAGCGGAGCCGTTCGCTGAGGTACTTGACGGCGACGGGTATGCCGGTCGCGTCATGGGTGGCCAGCGCCACCCGTCCGCTGCCGCCCGCACCCAGTTCCCGGGACTCCGTGTAGCCCGGGACCACCCATGCGCTCATCCCCGCACCCCCTACGGCCGCCGTGGCAGGGCCTCGGCGAAGCCGCCCGGCCTTCCTTCCACAGGGACAGATTCTCGCCACGGCCGGTTCCCGGCAACAGTAGGCAGACGGGGTGAAAAGGGGAACGGCCCCCCACGATCGTGGAGGGCCGTCCGAGGTGCGAGGTGGTGCGGTTACGGGGTGACCTTGAGGAGCTTGTTCGCCGTGCCGGCCGAGGGGTTCTTGATGGCGTCCGCCGTCGCCGCCCCGGTCAGCGCGGCGGCCGTGTCGGCGGGCGTCGCCGACGGATTGGCCGCCAGGTAGAGCGCCGCGGCGCCCGTCACGTGCGGCGTGGCCATGGACGTTCCGGAGATCGTCTTCGTACCGGTGTCACTGTCGTTCCAGTCCGACGTGATGTCGGAGCCGGGTGCGTACAGGTCCACCACCGCACCGAAGTTGGAGAAGTCCGACTGCTCGTCGTCCTTGGTGCTGGAGGCCACGGTGATGGCTTCGGGCACCCGGGCCGGCGAGCCCTGGCCCGCGTCGGAGGACTCGTTGCCGGCCGCGACCGCGAAGGTCACGCCGGACGCGATGGCGCGCTGGACCGCGGCGTCGAGCGCCTCGTCGGCGCCGCCGCCGAGGCTCATGTTCGCGACGGAGGGCCCTGAGTGGTTCTGCGTCACCCAGTCGATGCCCGCCACGACCTGCTCGGTGGTGCCGGAGCCCTGGTCGTCGAGCACGCGCACGGCGACGATCTTCGCCTTCTTGGCGACGCCGTGGGAGGTGCCGGCGATGGTGCCCGCGACGTGCGTGCCGTGACCGTTGCCGTCGTCGGCCGAGTCGTCGTTGTCCACGGCGTCGAAGCCGTGGGTGGCCCGGCCGCCGAAGTCCTGGTGGGTGATCCGGACACCGGTGTCGATGACGTACGCGGTGACGCCCTCGCCCCCGCCGTCGGGGTAGGTGTACTTGTCGTCGCCGGCGGTCTCGGCCTGGTCGATCCTGTCCAGGCCCCAGGACGGGGGCTTCTCCTGCGTCTCCTTGATGCTGAAGCGCTTGTTCTGGACGACCGTCTCGACGGCGGGGTCGGCGGCGAGGTGCTTGGCCTCCTCGACGGTCAGGCCCGATGCGGAGAAGCCGTTGACCTCCGAGCCGTAGGAGCGCTGGAGGGTTCCGCCGTACTTCTTCGCGAGGTCCGCCTTGTTCGCGGATGCGTCGAGGATGACGACGAAGCTGCCGGAGATGGCGCCCGGGGCGCCGAGTCCGTGCACGGTGCCCTCGGCCGGGGCGGCCGCCCCGGCGAGATTGCCCGCGAGCAGCACCGCGGTGGCGGCGCCTGCTACTCCTGCGGCTATGGCCGCGTTGCGAAGTCCGCGGGATCGCTTGTGAGTTGCCATGAAAAGGGTCTCTCCTCGTGTTGACGTGTGGGGCGTCAAACGTTCGAGGGAAACCCTGTGCGAGTTGGCAGGAGCAAATCAAGTGCGAACCAGGGGTAAGGGGTTCTTCAACAAGGTTTCTTAATAAGCCCTCCGCATCGCCTCCACCTCGCACACGCCGCACCGCGAACTCCTCCTTGAAATGGGCACGTTCGGCGCGGCCCCCGAGCCGGACGGGGAGTCAGTGACGCAAGCGGGTGTTGAGGCGCGCGGCCTGGCGGGTCAGATGGTCGCGCTCCAGGAGGTCGGTCGCCTTCTTCGCCGCCTCGGCGTACAGCCGCGCCGCCGTCGCGGGATCGCCGGCGCGTTCGTGGAGGTACGCCGACACCGCCGCGTACCGGGGCAGGGCGGCGTCCAGTTCGGCGAGCGCCGCGAGACCGGCGCGCGGCCCGTCGGCCTCGCCGACGGCGACCGCGCGGTTGAGCCGGACGACCGGGCTGTCGGTCAGGCGCGCGAGTTCGTCGTACCACTCGACGATCTGCACCCAGTCGGTCTCCTCCGCCGTGAGCGCGTCGGCGTGGAGCGCGGCGATGGCGGCCTGCGCCTGGAACTCGCCGAGGCGGTCGCGGGCGAGCGCCGCCTGCAGGATCTCGATGCCCTCGGCGATCGCCCCCGTGTCCCACCGTCCGCGGTCCTGCCCGGCGAGCGGCACGAGGCTGCCGTCGGGCGCGGTCCTGGCGGCGCGGCGGGCGTGGTGGAGCAGCATGAGGGCGAGGAGCCCCGCGACCTCGGGGTGGTCGATCGCGGCTGCGAGCTGCCGGGTGAGGCGGATGGCCTCGGCGGCGAGGTCGACGTCGCCGGAGTACCCCTCGTTGAAGACCAGGTAGAGGACGCGCAGCACGGTGGCGACGTCGCCCGGGCGGTCGAGCGGTACGCCGGAGACGGTGCGCTTCGCACGGCTGATGCGTTGCGCCATGGTCGCCTCGGGCACCAGGTAGGCCCGGGCGATCTGGCGGGTGGTCAGGCCGCCGACGGCGCGCAGCGTGAGCGCGACCGCCGACGAGGGCGTCAGGGACGGGTGGGCGCAGAGGAAGTAGAGCTGGAGCGTGTCGTCCACCGAGGGCGCGGGCCCGGGGGCGGGCTCCTCGTCGACGCGGTCCTCACGGCGGCGCCGGGCGGTGTCCGCGCGGGTCGCGTCCAGGAACTTGCGCCAGGCGACGGTGACCAGCCAGCCCTTCGCGTCGCGGGGAGGATCGTCCGGCCAGACGCGGACCGCCTCCACGAGTGCGTCCTGGACGGCGTCCTCGGCCGCCGCGAAGTCGGCTCCGCGGCGGACGAGGACGGCGAGGACGCCCGGCGTGAGGCTCCGGAGCAGGACCTCGTCCATCGGTGACGTCACTCCGTGATGGTGGGCGGCGCGGCCATGAACGGGCGCAGCTCCAGCCACTCGTGGATCGGCTTCCCGTCGGCCCCGGGGGCGGCCGAGAGCTCCCCGGCGAGCTCGACGGCGCGCTCGTAGCTGTCGACGTCGATGACCATCCAGCCGGCGATGAGGTCCTTGGTCTCGGCGAACGGACCGTCGGTGACCGGCGGCCGGCCCTCTCCGTCGTACCGGACCCACGTTCCCTCGGGGGCGAGCCCCTGGGCGTCGACGAACTCGCCGGTCTTCTCCAGCCGGGCCGCGAAGTCGTGCATGTACTGGATGTGCGCCGAGATCTCCTCCGGCGTCCACTGGTCCATGGGCACGAAGCCGTCCGGGCACGGGGCGCCGCGGTAGTGCTTCAGGAGCAGGTACTTGGCCATGGTGCTCTCCTCGGTGCGGATGCGACCCATTCTGGTCGCTCTCACACCGGGGACGGAGCAGCCCACGGGTTCTCGACATCGCCGCCGGATTTTTCTTCCGGATCCGTCGGCCTGCCCAGGTACCAGACGGGGCCGGGGTCGTCCACGGGCAGCAGCCGGAAGCCGAGCCGGTCGTAGAACGCGCGTGCCGGAGTGTTCGCCCGCGCCATACAGAGGTGCACGGCGGGGACGCCGTGCCGGTGCAGGGCCTCCAGGAGGGTCGACATGAGGGCGCGGCCGTAGCCCCGGCCCTGCCATGCGGGCAGCAGGTCGATGTGGAGGTGGGCGGGGAAGTCCGTGAGTTCGTCGCGGACCATCCGCTCCGGGGTGTGCAGCAGTCCGGTCATCTCCTCGGCCGGAGTGCCGGCCGCTCCCGTGAGCGGCGGGTACCGGTCCGTCACCCGCGGCAGCCACTCTGCGCGGAACCTCCCGGCGAACGCGGTCGTGTCCGGCACCCCCAGGACGTAGCCGACGGCGTTCCCGGCACCGTCGTCCAGGACGAAGGCGAAGTCGGGTGCGAAGTCCACGTACGGGTACGCGAAGATCGTCGGCAACAGCTCGGGGTCGGGGTACAGGAGGGACGCGTCACCGCCCTCGTGCGCCGTCCTGACGCAGATGTCGCCGAGCGCGACGCGGTCCGAGGGCCGGTACGGGCGGATGAACGGTTCGGTCGTCACCCGGTGCACCCTGCCACTTTGGGAGCGCTCCCGCAGGGTTTTTCCGCAGCCGGAAGGTCACGGCGCCCGCGCAGCGGAGACAGGAGCGTCGGCAGGAAGCTCAGGCAGAGCAGGACTCCACCCGCCCAGAGGGCCGCGCGCGGCGAGGAGTACGCGCCGATGACACCGGCGAGCGCGGCGGCGAGCGCCATCGATCCGGTGAGCAGGAACCGGAAGGTGGCGTTCATGCGGCCGAGCAGAGCGGCCGGGGTCAGACGCTGACGGAGGCTCACGCCCAGGACGTTGGCCGTCCCCGTCCGTACGGCGAAGGCGAACCATCCGGCGCCCGCCACCCACCACCACCCGCCCCGGTCCATCAGCGGCACCAGGAGACCCGCCGGAGCCAGGCACAGGTCGGCCACGACCTGCCCCCGGCCGTGCCCGAACCGGTCGGCGAGCGGACGGGCGCAGCGGGCCCCGACGAACAGCCCGGCGCCCCCGATCGCCCAGAACAGACCGAGCGCGCCCGCCGACAGACCGAGGTCACGGGTGAACAGCACGGGGAGCATCGTGTTCACCATGACCGATCCGAGGTTCCCCACCGCGCCGGTGAGCGCGAGGGCGCGCAGCTCCGCGTGGCGCAGGACGTGACGCAGCCCCTCGGCGATCTGCGCGCGCAGGTTCGGCCCCGGGCCCGCGGCCTGGGCGACCGGGGTCGGGGGCGCGGGCGCGGGCGCAGGCGCAGGCGAAGGCGCGGGCGCAGGCGAAGGCGCGGGCTTGCGGGCCATCCACATCAGCTGGAGCCCCGACCCGAGGTGGGCCGCCGCGGAGCACACCACGGCGAGTGGGGCGCCCAGGAGCTGCACCAGCGCGCCGCCCGCACCCCGCCCCGCCACATTGCCCGCGGCCATCAGGCTGACCAGGGCCGAATTCGCCGGAACCAGGGCGGCGGGGCCGACGAGCCGGGGCAGGGCGCTCTGCCCGGCCACGTCGAAGAGCACCGTGGCCACGCCGTTCAGGAACACCACCGCGCACAGGCTCCAGAAGGTCAGCAGGCCGCACCACCACGCCACCGGGATCCACGCGAGGAGCGCGGCGCGCACCAGGTCCGCCGCGATCAGGACCGAACGGTGGCGCATCCGGTCGACCCACGCGCCCGCGGGAAGGCCGATGAGCAGGAACGCCGCCGTACTCAGGGAGCCGAGGAGGCCGACCTGGCCGGGCCCGGAGTCCAGGGCGAGGACGGCGATCAGCGGGACGGCGACGTACGAGACGTTCGTCCCGAGAGCGCTCAGGACGGAGGCGGAGAACAGGACGCGGAAGTCCCGCGTACGCCACGGGGACCGGGCATCACGAGGATGCCGCGCGGGCCGGGGAGACCGCGTGCGCCGGAGAGACCGCGTGCGCCGCGAGGCGGGAAGGAAGGTCGGCATGGCCGGTACGGTGGCCGGTCGTCACAGCCCGGGGCCAATGTTTTAGCCTCACGTGAATCCAAGGAACGCCGGCCTGGCAGGAGGGGGCACCCGTGCTGGAGATCGAGTTCTCGGCCGAGGACGTCGCACGCACCCGCTTCGCCATCTCACCGCTCTGGGAGGTCGTGGCCGGCGCCCGGGTGCTCCTGGGGGCCGACGAGCAGGCCCTGCACCGGCGCTGGGCCGCTCAGGTACGCGCAAGGATCGCGGCCGCGCGGCTCGATCTGACGCCGCTGACCTCGCTGGTGCCGGTCCCGGCGCCCTCCATCCCGGGTTTCCTCTGTCCGCCGCCCAGCACGTCAGGCCCGACGCTCGCCGTGGAGCTGGCCGCGCTGCGCGCCACCCCGCCCGAGCGGCTCCGGGCCTCCGCGCCCGAGGCGGGGCCCGGCGTCGACGCGCTGCGGGCCGATCCGGAGCGCGGGCTCGGGCGGCTCGCCGATGTCATCGCCGCCTTCTGGGAGCTGGCGATGGCCCCGTACTGGCCGCGGATCCAGACGCATCTGGAGGCCGACATCCAGTACCGGGCGCGCCGCTTCGCCGAGGGCGGGACGAGGACCCTCTTCGAGGACCTCGAACCCCGACTCGCCTGGAACGCGGGCACGTTGAGCGTCCAGCACCGCTTCGTGCACGGCGTGCGCAGGCTGGACGGGCGCGGGCTGCTCCTCGTGCCCTCGGCGTTCGTCTGGCCCCGGATCTTCTCGACGACGGACCCCCTGTACCAGCCGACCCTGCGCTATCCCCCGCGCGGCATCGGCACCCTGTGGGAAGCCCCGCCCGAATCGGCCTCCCAGGCCCTGTCCGGGGTCCTCGGCCGGTCGCGGGCACAGCTGCTCGCGGAGCTCACGGCCCCGGCGTCGACGACGGAACTGGCCGGGCGCACCGGCCTCACGCCCGGTGGGGTGTCCCAGCACCTCGGCGCCCTGCGCGCGGCCGGTCTCGTCTCGGCCCACCGGGCCGGACGGGCCGTGCTGTACGCACGCACGCGCGTGGCGGAGGAACTCGTCGCCGGGGCGGGTCGGTAGCGGCCCGGATCAGGGGGTTGAAGTTACCGTTGCGGCAGCTTCTACCGTCCTGACCAGGGCCGGAGAGACCGGCCCGTGACGCACTCGTGGGGAGGCGGCAATGGACTGGCCGATCGCGGAGGTCGCCCGGATGTCGGGCGTGACCGCCCGGACCCTGCGGCACTACGACGAGATCGGCCTGCTGCCGCCGGCCCGGATCGGCGCCAGCGGCCACCGCCACTACGGGGAGCAGCAGCTCCTGCGCCTGCAGCAGATCCTCGTGCTGCGGGCGCTGGGCGTGGGGCTGCCCGAGATCGGCCGGATCCTCGCCGAGCAGGTCGACGAGGTGGAGGCCCTGCGCGGCCACCACTTGCGGCTGCTCGCCGAGCGGGACCGGCTCGACGCCCTGGCCGCCACCGTCTCCCGCACGATCGGCGAACTGGAGCAGTCCAGGAAGGACGGCACAGCCATGACCGCGATCAACCGACCCGAGAACCTTTTCGAGGGCGTGCAGCCCGCCCAGTACGAGGAGAGCCTGCGCGACTTCCCCGAGCACCGCGAGGCGGTCGCCCGCCAGGTCACCGCGATGAGCCCGCAGGCGATCGAGGCGGGGCAGCGCGAGCGCACGACGCAGATGGTGCGGCTCGCCGAGCTCATGGCCGCGGGCCTGGCGGCCGACGCCGAAGCCGTACAGGCCGAGACGGACGCCCAGTACCGGGCCCTGAGGGAACTGAGGGCCGGGTCCGGGTCCAGGTCCGAGTCCGGGTCCGTGTCCGTGTCCGTGGAGGAGTTCCGCGCCATCGGGCGCTCCTGCGTGGAGAACGAGCAGTGGCGCGCGGCGTACGAGGCGATCGCGCCGGGCCTCGCCGTGTACCAGCGCGACGCCATCGAGGCGTACGCGGCGTCCAGGCTGGGCTGAACCGGCGGGGGCCGCCGGAGGGGGCCGCCGGAGGGGGCCGCCGGAGGGGGCCGCCGGAGGGGGCGCCGGCGGGTGATACCGGAGGCAGTGCGCTGTCATCTGCGGCGCACTGCCGTCCGGGACTGACTGTCAGCCATGGCGTGCTCACACGGCTGGTTTGCTGTCACCGCCGGCGTGCTGTCACCGCTGGGCCAGGCTCGCCGTCGTCGGCGGGGTCTGCGCGCCGCCCCGGGGCCCGGGGAGGTGCGGGCGGAGGTGCGGTGTCGGCGCGCCGGTCGCCGTCGCGGACAGGTCGAGGGCGGCGAGGAGAAGGAGCAGGGCGCGGCGTGCCTGTGGGGCGTCGAGGCGGGCTTCGAGGTCGGCGAGCGCGCGCCGGGCCCGGTGCCGGGCGCGGCCCGTGCGTCCGGCACGGTGGTCGGCGAAGGCGCGGGCGTAGTGGGCGAGGGCCGCGGCCCAGGCGTCGTTCGCGCAGCTCGCCTGCGCGAGAGCCCGGCGCGCGGTGCGGGCCGCCGCCGCGGGGGCGCGGTGGGCCTGGACCACGGCGAGGGCGGCCAGACTCACGGTGGGCGGCGGGCCTCCGGGGACACCGGTCGGCGTGGTGTCCGCCGCCTGCCGGTAGAACTCCGCGGCCGACTCCCGGTCCTGCCGCTGCCACGCGAGCGTCCCGTGCACATGGGCGATCCGACCGAGGAGGGCGTCGTCACCGGCCAGTACGGCCGCCGGCCAGGCGAGGGACAGCAGTCGGTGCGCCGTGCGCGGGTCCCAGGCGGCGCTGAGCCAGGCCGCGAGCCATCGGCCCCGCGCCACCAGCGGGGCGTCGGCGGGCAGCCGGGTCAGCAGGGCGTGCAGGTGGTCGCTGCCTTCGCGGGCGTGGTCGTGGACGGCCCACCAGAACCACAGGTGCAGCATGGTCTCCAGGGCCGTCTCGGCGTGACCGGTCCCGTCGCCGGCGCGGTGGACGAGGGCGATCAGGTCGTCGTGTTCGTCCCGGACGCTCTGGAGCGCCTGGCGCTGGAGGCCGGTGTTCCACAGGGTCTCGGCGACGGCCGCCACGCCACGGAAGTGGACCGCGTGCCGGTCCCGTGTCACCGTCCCTTCGCCGGCCGCCGCCAGCCGTTCCGTACCGAAGTCCCGGGCGGCCCTGGCCATCCGGTAGCGGGGCGGGCACACCGCGCCCGCGTCCCCGAGCGCCTGGAGCACCCCCATGGCGCTCAGCATCGCCAGGGCGGGGGCCACTTCGTGCGGCGCGAGGTCGGAGCCCGAGCACACGAACACCGCCGCCGCCTCCGTGAAGGGCCCGGCGAACACACTCAGCCTGCGCCAGACGCTGCGCTGCGCCGGCTCGCACAGGGCGTGGACGGCCCCGATGGACGTACGCAGCGTGCGGTGCCGCAGGAGGAGCGGGGCGGGGTCGGCCAGTCGGCACTGGCCGGATTCGAGGTGGGTGGCCAGCTCGTCCATCGTCCACTCCCCCAGTCGGCCCGCGGCGAGTTCGAGGGCCAGGGGTACGCCTTCGAGCAGCCGGCAGACCCGGGCCACGGCCGCCGGATCGGCCTCCTCGCGCCAGCCGCGCTCCCGCGCGCGGGAGACCAGGAGTTCCGCGGCGGGTGACGAACCCGGCCGGCCCGGTGCCGCCTCCAGCGGCAGGGGCGCCAGTCTGATCACCCTCTCGTCGCCGAGCCCGAGCGGCCGCCGGGCGGTCACCAGGACCCGTACCCCCGGCTGGTCCATGAGCAGCGTCTGGACCAGGCCGACGCTCTCCGTGTGCACGGGATCGACATCGTCCAGGAGGAGCAGCACGTCACCGGCAGAAACGTCGACGTCCGGCACGGGAGCGTCCGAGATGGCGAGCTCCGGCACGGCAGCGTCCGCGATGGCGCGAGCCGAGACGGCGCGGCCCGGGACGGCATGGTCCGGCGCGGCGCGGTCCGGCACGGGGCGGTCCGGCGCGGCGACATCCGGCGCAGCGAGGTCCGTTCGCATCGGGTTCCGGGACGGCCCGGCAGCGGCGAGCGCTCGGGCGACGCGCGCCGTCAACGCCCGGCGCCCCACGGGGATCCCGTCGTGCCATCGGACCCGGACCACCGTCCGCCAGGGGCCGTCGAGAGGCGGCGCGACGGCGGCCAGCGCCAGTCGGCTCTTCCCGGTCCCGGCGGCACCCGTCACGGTGACCAGCCGGTGCCCTGACAAGGCGCCCCGGAGCGCGGTGAGTTCGTCGTCGCGTCCGACCAGGGCGGGACCGCCCCGGAGGCGGTCCACGAACCGGGCATCGCGTCCCTCGTCCCGAGTCCACATCTCCGGCACCGCGCACCATCCAGATCTTCGCTGTCGCCGCCGACCCGCCAAGATCGGGAGTCGACTCAGAACCCGCAGGTCCCGGTTGCAGAACCGTCACTGCACCGGGCACCACGGCAACCCCAACGCGCTCCCCCGGCCACGGGTGGCGCGCAGGCGGGACGAACCACCCGCCGCAACGAACGATGGAACGGGTGACCGACGCGAGGAACCACGCGCTCGGACGCCGTCAACGGCCTATCCGGACCCCACCCTTCCGTTGGCTTGAATACGATCTGGTTGACGTTCCTGGCAGTTGATGATCAATTCAAGTACTCTTCGAACGCGCCGGGGGCGTCTTGGGATCACCCGGGATCAGAACCTGGGGGGGGCCAGTGACCAACGCCACCACACTCGACCTGCCGTTTCCGCCTCGCGCCAATCCGAACCAGGCATTCGTCGCGCCTCGCCACCGGGACTGGCTCATCCATCACGAGGGCCTCGCGGCGTCCACAGCCCTGCCGTCGTACGAGAAGTGGGACGTACCGCGACTCGCCGCGTTCACCAGCCCTGATTCCGCCGCCGACGATCTCGTCCTCGCCGCGGACCTGCTCGGCTTCTATTTCCTCTTCGACGACGGCTTCGACTCGGATCTCGGGCGGGCGCCCGCGCAAGTGGCCGAGATATGCACCCGCCTGACGGCCCTTCTGCACGGGAGCGGTCCCGCCCCCGAGGTCCGCACCCCCGTCGAGAAGGCCTTCGCCGATCTCTGGGAGCGGAGCGCCCGCGGCATGTCCGCGCGGTGGCGGGCGCGGTCCGCCTACAACTGGGAGTGGTACTTCGCGTGCCACCCCGCCGAGGCCGCCGGCCGGCTCTCCGGGCGGCTCCCGGACCGGGAGAGCTATCTGGCGCTGCGCCGCGGGACGGCCGCCATGGAGACCCTCTTCGACATGGTCGAGCGGCTCAACCGCTTCGAGCTGCCGCAGGAGGTGCTGCACCACCCGACGCTCCGCCGGATGCGTCAACTGGCTGCCGACATACCGTCGTTCACCAATGACGTGCATTCGTACGCGCAGGAGCTCGCCCGTGGGGACGTCGCCAACATGGTGATGATCGTCCGCGAGGAACGCGGCGGCACCCCCGAGGAGGCGGCGGTGCAGGTGATGCGCGAGGCCCAGGCGATGGTCGACCGCTTCGTCGCGCTGTCCTCCGAAGTACCGGACATCTGCGACCTCTTCGAGCTGAAGCCGACCGCACGCGAGGCGGCTCGCCGCTACGTCGACGGCCTCGCCGCCTGGATCGCCGGTTACCACCGCTGGGAGATCGACACCGGCCGCTACGACCACTGAGCGGCACGACGAGGGAGCCGCACAACCGCCGAGTCGCACGACCACGGAGCCCCACGACCGCCAAGCCGCACGCCCCACGGAGCCCCACGCCCGCTCGGCCGCACGACCACGGAGCCCCACGACCGCCGAGCCGCACGATCCCTGAGCCGCACGACCGCTCGCCTTCCGGCCTCAGGGAATGAGGACGACCTTGCCGAGGTTCCGCCGGGACTCGACGAGTTCGTGGGCGCGTGCCGCTTCGGCGAGCGGGATCTCCGCGGCGACCCGGGGGCACAGCACCCGGTCGCGATGGAGATCCCACAGCTCGTCGCGCCAGCGTGCGTACACCTCCGGCTTGCCCCGCGCGATGGCCGCCATCTGGAAGCCGATCACCGACGCGCCCCGGACCAGGAGCTCGTACGCGTCGATCGTGCCGCCGCCCGAGCTGAAGGCGACCAGCCGGCCTCCGGGGGCGAGCGCGCGCACCGCGGGTCCGAGGAGTTCGCCGCCGACGCCGTCGATGACGATGTCTACGGGATCACCCCAGGACTCGTCCTCGTACAGCACGACCTCGTCGGCGCCGAGGGAACGCACGAACTCCGCCTTGTCCGGGCTGCCGACGGCCGCGACGACGCGGGAGGCGCCGCCCGCCCTGGCGTACTGGAGGGCGAGCGTGCCGACCGCGCTGGCGGCCGCGGTGACCGTGACGGCGTCGCCGGGGCGGGGGTGGCCGGCCTCGTAGGCGCCGCGCGCCACGAGGCCGCTGCGGACCAGGGCCACGGCGTCGACGGCGGTCGCCCCGTCGGGGATGTGGGAGGCCAACACCTCATGGACGAGGGCAAGTTCGGCGTAGGCATGGGAGAAGCAGAGGCCGGTGACGCGGTCGCCCACCGAGTAGCCGGTGACGCCTTCGCCGACGGCGGCGACCGTGCCCGCCACCTCGCCGCCGAGCGGTCCGGGTTCGGCCGCTTCGCGCACCTTGCGTACGGCGGGCAGGGTGACACCGACCGCTTCGGACCGGACGAGCAGCTCCCCCGGGCCGGGCTCCGGCACCGGGGCTTCCTCGACGAAGAGGACCTCGGGACCGCCGGTCACTTCATGGCGGACACGACGCATGGACACCTCCAGGTGCGGCACGAACACAGAATCATTGGGAGCCCCAACGATCTCCACCGTAAAGGCATACCATTGGGAAGTCCAATGAATTCGGGATAGCCTGACGCTCATGACTCCCACGGAAGCCCCGCACGCCCTGGCGCACATCCAGTCCCTGCCGAGCTGGCTGCTCGGCCGCGTGGCGGCGCGCGGCCGGGACCTGGTCGCCGAGGCGATCGCCGGGGAGGGACTGAAGCTCCCGCAGCACGCCGTGCTCGCGGCGGTGTCCGAGTACGGCCCGGTCGCCCAGGCCGATCTGGTGCGCCGACTGGGCTTCGACGCGAAGGACGTGGTCCTCCTGCTCAACCACCTGGAGGAGGCCGGGTTCGCGCGACGGCAGCCCGATCCGCGCGACCGGCGCAAGAACGCGGTGACGGTGACACCGGCGGGAGCTCAGGTCCTGGAGCGGTGCGCGAAGCTGGCCGAGCGCGCCAACTCCGAGCTGTTCGCGCCGCTCAGCGCGGCGGAGGCCGGACAGCTGATGGACCTGCTGACCCGGGTGTACGAGGGATAGCGCCGGCCGGCGGTCGTCAGCCGAGAGAAACGCATTGTCGCGCCGCCGGCCGGGAGAAATCCTTTGGCGTGCCGTCGGCCGCGACCGCATCCTTCAGTGCGTGAACACCCCACACGACTCCGCACAGACGGCCGTCACCTTCCCTGTCAGGGTGCGTGACCTCCTGCCCCGGGATCTGCCGGCGTGCACCTGGTCGGGCTCGGCCACCCACCTGCGCCACGTGGAACAGGAGCTGGCGCGCGCCGCGCTGGGCGAGGTGGACTACCTGGCCGTGTGCACGCCGACGGATCTGCCGGTCGCGATCGGCGGCGTCGACTACCGGGTCTCCGCAGGAGCCGGAACCCTGTGGCAGCTCGCCGTGCTGCCGGCGCTGCAGTCCTGCGGCCTGGGAACGCTGCTCGTCCGAGCAGCCGAACAACGGATCCGGGACCGCGGGCTGCGCACGGCCGAACTCGCCGTGGAGGAGGACAACCCCCGGGCACGCGCCCTGTACGAGCGCCTCGGCTATGTCGCGTACGGCCGCGAGCCGGACGCCTGGGACGAGGAGGCGCCCGACGGCTCGGTCCGGCGCCACGAGACGATGTGCATTCTCCTACGAAAGCCCCTCTGACCCCGCCGCAGCCGCCGCCTTGCCCTACGGGACGTTCCACGCCGCGATGACGGGGTGGCCGTCCTCGGTGGTCAGGAAGCCGAGGGTGCCCGGGTGCGGGTGGCCCAGCAGATGGCTCGCGGAGGCGTCGAGGCCGAGCCAGCGCGCGGTGAGGACGCGCGCCAGGTGGCCGTGCGCAACCACGGCTACATCGCCCTCCGCCAGTAGTGGACGGATGCGGGCCAGGACCGCGTCCGTGCGTGTGGCGACCTGTGCGAGCTCCTCGCCGGGGTGGTCCGCGTCGCCGGGCACGACGCCGTCGCGCCACAGGTCCCAGCCCGGCCTCGTGGCGCGGATCTGCTCGGCGGTCAGGCCTTCGTAGCCGCCGTAGTCCCACTCCAGCAGGTCGGGATCGGGCTTGGCGCCGGTCAGACCCGCGAGTTCGGCCGTCCGCATGGCGCGGCTCAGCGGGCTGCTGAACACGGCGACCAGACGCCGGCCGGCCAGCTTCGGAGCAAGCGCGCGGGCCGCGGCCTCGCCCGCTTCGGTCAGCGCCACGTCGGTCCGTCCGGCGTGTCGGCCCGACAGGCTCCACCCGGTCTGACCGTGCCTGATCACTATCAGCTCACCCATGGCCGCGCACGCTATCCGATCTCGACGCGCTCCGAGGCGACTTCGTCGTCTTCACCGACGCCGGCGCACCGCACCGCCCTACGCGTGACCCGCGTCGATCAGGTATTCGGCGAGGTCGCGGGCCGCCGCCCCCGGTTCGCTGCCGGGGCGCGTCGCGCCGGCGGCGAGGAGGCCGTCGACGAGGAGGAGCAGCTGGTCGGCGGCGAAGCCGGGGCGGGCGTGCCCGAGGGCGGTGAACTCGTCCGTGAACAGGCCGTGGAGGGTCTGCCGGTACGCCCTGGTGACCTCGTGGCCGGGGTGCTCCGGGTCGGTGAGCGCGAGGTCGGCGGCGAGGTAGCGGCACCCGTGGAAGTCCGGGTCGGCGGCGATGGCGCCGAGCCGGTCGACGACCGCGAGGAGCCGGGCGCGGGGGTCGTCCCCCGCGGCGTCCATCGTGGAGCGGTACCGCTCGACGTCCTCGGCGGTGCTGCGGCGGAGCACCTCGGCGATGAGACCGTCCTTGCCGCCGAAGTGCTCGTACAGCGAACGGCGGGCGACGCCGGCGCCCTTGAGCAGGGCGTCCACGCCGATGCCGACACCCTGGGTGTACGTCAACTCCTGGGCGGCGAGCAGGAGTCGCTCGCGGGGGCCGGGCTTCACGGAAGTGCTCATGCCTCGATTCTGCAGCACTTGACACGGTAGATCAACCGGTCTATCTATTTCCTCGTAGACCGAACGGTCTATCTCTTCTGAGGAGGCGTCCATGCCCGTACGCACCACCGCCGAAGTCATCGACCGTTTCAACCGCGCCTTCACCGACCGCGAGCCCGGCCTCCTGGCCGACCTGATCGCCGAGGACTGCGTCATGGAGAGCGTCCAGCCCGCGCCGCGCGGGGAGCGGGTCTCCGGGCGCGAGGCCTGTACGCAGTGGTGGACGGCCCTGGTCGACGACCCCGGCGCGCAGTTCACCCCACAGGAGGTGATCGTGGCGGGCGACCGCGCGACGATCGTCTGGACCTACCGCTTCGGCGACGGCGCCGACCAGTGGGTGCAGGGCGTCAACGTCATGCGGGTGACGGACGGCCGGATCGTCGAGGCGCTCGGCTTCAGCAAGACCGCGGGCGAGGGCCCCCTGGCCGCCGAGTCCGACGCCGAGTGACGCCCGAACCCGGAACCCCCACCGCCACCACCCACCTCACACGAAGGGCACGACCGATGCGGAGCTACCACCTGTCGCACAGCGGGGCCGGGCTGTCCGGTCTCTCCGTCCGCGAGCACGACGTCCCGACGCCCGGCCCCGGTCAGGCCCTGGTGGCGGTGCGCGCGACGTCCCTGAGCTTCCGTGAACTCATGGTGCTCGACGGGACCTACGTCCTGCCGGTCGAGCCGGACGTCGTCCCGGTCTCGGACGGAGCCGGCGAGGTCGTCGCGGTCGGCCCGGGAACCGACGCGGTACGCGTCGGGGACCGCGTGGCCGCCACGCTCTTCCCCTCCTGGCAGGACGGCCCGTTCGCCGTCGAGCACGCCGCGCAGCGCGGCGGTTCGCTGGACGGCATGCTCACCGAGTTCGCCCTGGTCGACGCGGACGCGCTCGTGACCGTACCCGCGCACCTGACGTACACGGAGGCCGCCACCCTTCCCTGCGTGGCGGTCACCGCATGGAACGCGCTGACCGGCGACGCGGCCGGGGTCCGCCCCGGCGACACCGTCGTCGTGCAGGGCTCCGGCGGAGTCTCCCTCTTCGCGCTCCAGTTCGCGAAGGCCCTCGGCGCCCGCGTGATCGCCACGACCAGCAGTTCCGCCAAGGCCGCGCGCCTGCGCGCACTCGGTGCCGACGAGGTCGTCGACTACACGGCCACCCCCGACTGGGCCGGCGAGGTCCGCGCCCTCACCGGCGGCCGCGGCGCCGACCGCATCGTCGACGTCGCGGGACTCCTCCACGAATCCGTCCGCGCCATCACCCTGGCGGGCACCGTCGCCTTGGTCGGCTTCACCGGCAGGACCGCCGCGCCGCTCGACCCGCACGCCCTGTTCGCGTCCGGTGCCACCGTCCGCAGTGTGGCGGTCGGCAGCCGCGCCCAGTTCACCGCCATGAACGCCTTCATCGAGAAGCACGGACTGCGGCCCGTCGTCGACCGCGCCTTCCGCTTCGACGAGGCCGTCGACGCCTACCGCCACTACGCCGGCGGAGGTTCCTTCGGCAAGGTCGTCATCGACCACTCCTGAGCGTTCATTCGGCCCAGTACCGGGCAAGCGCACCCTCCCGGTACGGAGCGGGGCTCACGCTCAGTTCGCCGGCGAAGGGGCGGTCGAGGACGAACACCAGGAGCAGACTGAAGCCGATGAGGGCCGCGACCGAGGCGACGAACAGCAGCTGGATCCGCAGCTTGCGCATGCCGTACAGGAAGGTCAGCGGGACGAGGACGATCGCGCCGCCGAAGGCCAGGACCTGGAGCAGGGGCGGCAGTTCCTGCTCCGCCATGGTCAGCCGGGCGCGGCGCTGGGCGGCGACGTCGTTGAGGTGGGCGACGGCCTCCTCGTAGAACACCTCTTCGCGCGGGGACTTCGGGTCGTACGTCTGCAGGGCGTCGAAGACGGCCCGGAGGTGCGCCTCGGTGGCCCCGTAGCTCGGCTGCCCGGCGCGCATGCGGGGCCACTGGTCCTCGACGACCGCGTGGACGTAGCCGCTGAGCGCGGTGTCGAGTTCGGCGCGGACGGCGGGCGGGAAGGCGGCGGCGTCGCGGGCGATGAGCGCGGCGTCGGTGGCCTCCGTGGCGACGATGGTCTGCGTGTTGTCCAGCTGGGTCCAGAGGGTGACGATGACGAAGGCGAGGATGATGCCGTAGATCGCGCCGAACATCCCCAAGGTCACCCCGACCATGTCGTTGTGCTCCCCGCGGGCCAGCGACGGATACCTGCGGCGGAGCAGCACGCTGCCGGCGACGGCGAGCACGACGGTCCCGCCGACGGTGACGACGGCCAGGGTGAAGGTGCTGAAGTGATTGAGGAGCCAGAGCGACATGTGCGGGGAGTCTAGGTGCGGCACACGGCCGTTCCGGGCCCACGGCGGCGGTCACAGTGAATGATCACTCGCCCGTGTCGGCGATGGAACACGATGTCGCCATGCCGGGCCCGTGACCTTGTCGCCGGAGCGGCGGAACGGGCGGATCGCGGTGCCCCGTCACCGCTGCCGCCCCGGCCGGCGAGAGGACGGCGGCCGGCCGCACACCGGCTGCCGACGGCGGCCCGGACTGCACCGGCTGCCGGCGGCGGCGCCCGCCCGCCTCCAGCCTCGGTACGCGCGGATGCGCGCCCCGAACGTCCTGCTCAGCGTGGTGCGCATGACCGAAGACCCGCAATGGCCGCCCCTTCGCGACCGGGACGCCCGGGACCTGCCGACCGGTTCCTCGGATCCGTACGGCAAGCCCCCGCCGCTCTACCGGTCGCCCGGGATGCCCGGCACGGTGCGGGCAGCCCGGTACATCGCCTGGCTCCGGGGCAGCGCCGTCGCCTGGTTCTCACGCCCCCGCACCCGCTGACCGGGCGGAGGACCCCCATGGACGCGGGACAGCTCCAGCGGCAGTGCCGGTTCGTGGTCGAGGAGGGCCCCCACAACGCGTACCGCGTGCAGACCGCCGACGAGGTGGGGTACGCGCTCGCGCCTGCCGCCTTCGTCGACCAGGGCCGTGAGCGGGCGCAGGGCATGCGGCAGCGGCTTGCCGTCTACGCCGATGACAGCCGCGCCGAGGTGCTCGCGTACGGCGCGGCCGGTGGCGCGAGCCGGCAGTTCGCCTCGTACACCGTCACCGATCCTCACGAGCAGGTGCTGGGGACGTTACGCCGGGATCTCGCTCGACGTGGCGGCTCGAGCAGCCCGGTCTCGGGGTCCACCGCTGGTCGGGGTCGGGGTCGGGGTCGGGGTCGGCGTGGCCGAGGGGCCGCGCCGTTCGTTCCACCGCATGACCGCGTACTCGGGGTCCGGGAGTCCTGACCATGCTGAACTCGCGTTTCGGGCGCCGTACGGTGCCGATGCCGGCCGTCGCCACCCTCGTCGCGACGGCCGGATGCTCCTCGTCGTCCACCGGCGCGCCGTCGAGGCGAGGGTCGCGCAGGCGGCCGAGGTGGACAAGGAACGCGCCGTCTGCCTGGTCGTTGTCGGGGTCCGTCCCTGGGACGACGGCCTGCGTCAGTATCCGCCGCCGAAGCTGAAGCCGCCGGTGAAGCCGCCCGTGCCTCCGGTGGCGGTGCCGCCCGACGGATTGCGCCCGCCGGACGAGGAACTCCGGGGCGGCGGGGGCGAGGTGAAGGTGCGGTAGTCCTCGTGGAACAGGTCCCGCCACCAGCGCCCGAAGTCGATGCCCCGCAGCTCGCGCTCCGTCGCGGCGAGCGCCGTCGTGTCCCACCGCACGTCGGGCAGAGCGAGCTCGGTGAGCGCCCGGCGCAGGCCCCGCAGGTCGACGTGGGGGCTCTCCTCCGGAGAGGCCGCCTCGCCGCGCGGAACGTCGTGCCGGAAGACGTACACGGCGCGTCCGGCCTCGTCGGTCACCTCCGACCAGCCCCAAATGGGCCGCGCGGCGAGCACCGACCGTCCGCGCCGGATCTCCTCCGCCTGCCGGGCCCGTTCGCGCGCCGCCTCCGCGGCCCTCGCCTCCGCCTCCTCGATGGCCTGCCGGATCTCCCTGCCGACGGGTGCGTACGCCTCGGTGGCCTCGCGCATCACCTGCTCGTAGCGCTGCCGGGTCGCCTCCCAGTCGGCGAGGGCGCGGCGTGCGGCGAGGTGCCGCCACCACGGGAGGGCGGCGGCGCGGCCGTGGGCGGCGGACAGTTCGGCGGTGACGTCGTCCACGGCTGCCGCGTAGTCGATGACGGCTCGTACCCAGCGCCGGCATGCCTCCGGCGTGCACGCGGCGAGGACTCCCGGGGCGTTCGGCGGTCCCGGGGTCCGCACGAAGAAGACGGCGGGCGCCCGTGGCCCGTCGAGCAGGCGGTGGAAGGAGTGCTCGTCGACGCGGACCTCGCCGTTGCGCGGTTCGACCCGGTCGGCCCCCTTCTGTCTGGGGTTCAGCTTGCCGTGGTTGGTGAGGTACGGCAGTTTCCGGCGACTCATCGGCTCCACCCCCGCGATCCGTCCTCGGGAGGCTTCCCCGGCAGCCCGGTCCCGAAGCCCGAGCGCCGGCCCCACCCGTCCCGGCGCCCGGTGGGAGGCGGGAGTTAGAGGCCCGGCCCGTTGTACGCGCCGCGGTGCGGTTTCGTGGTCGCGCTCACCGGGTTCGCCCAGTAGTCGCGGCCTCCGTTGCCGCTGATGACGGAGCCGTTGTTGAGGGCGGGGGACGTGGCGCGGAGCTTGTAGCCGTCGACGGAGTGGATGGTGTCGCCGCCGGTGCCGGGGTTCACGAACTGCGGGTCGCCGACGATGCCGTTGGCGGTCGGGCGGGGCACGCCCTGGAAGACGTTCCACAGCCAGGAGATCCCGGCGCCGGTGGGCAGGCGGGAGTCGCTCGTCCCCACCCAGATGTTGTTCTCGACGACGCTCTCGTCGGGGAGCGTGATGCTGAACTTCTTGTCGGTGCAGTAGAGGACGTTGTTGTACATGTGCAGCGCGGAGCGTCCGGCACTGACGCTGCTCATGCGGCAGTCGTTCTCGGAGATGTTGTAGCGGATGATCTGCTGGGCGCCGCCGATGGTGCCGCAGCCGTCGCAGTCGAGGAAGAAGCCGCCGATGTTGTCGCGGCTGAAGTTGTACTGGATGGTGCAGGTGCCGGTGTTGCCCCAGTCGCAGTCGAAGGCCTGGCTGTCGGCGACGGACATCCGCGTGATGCCGTACACGGCGTTCTTCTGGATGGTCGGGTTGTGGTCGCCGAGCACCCAGATGCCGGCGAAGTTGCCGCCGGAGAAGGGGTAGACGCCGTTGCCGACGCCGGAGGCGTTGTTGTACTGGATCAGGGGCGCGTCGGCGTAGCTGGCGATGATGCCGTCGCCGCCGACGTCCTTGAGGGTGTTGTTCTCGATGAGGACGCCGGTGCCCTTGACCGCAATGGCGCCGACGCGGATCTTGAGGCCGCCGCCGCCCGTGTTGCTGATCTGGTTGTCGTGGACGTGGACGTCGTTGAGGGTCGAGTTCGTGCCGCTCGCGCCGGTGACGATGCCGGCGGACTGGACGTAGTCCTCGGTGGTCGGGCTGTTCTTGTTCGTCTGGCCGGCCACCCGGTCGATGACGAGGTTGCCTATGTCGTAGCCGCGGTGCGCCCTGCCGTCGGTGGCGGAGATCCGAAGTCCGGTGCGGCGGGCGAGTGCGGAGGCGGGGTTGGTGACCTTGAGGTTGCTGATCCTCCAGTGGTCCTGGTTGGTCAGGGAGACGGCGTTCGGGGCGCCGCCGCCGTCGATCACGGGCAGGGCGCCCGTGCCGTAACTGGTGAGGACGATGGGGGCCGCGGCGGTGCCGCTGCCCTGCGGGGCGAGGGCGCCGGTGCAGGTGGTGCCGGCGGCGAAGGCGAGGGTGTCGCCGGGCCCGTACGTCTTCCCGTTGGCCTGTCCGATGCTGTGGAAAGGCGCCGCCTGGCTGCCGTCCCCGGCGGTCGCCCGTGAGCAGTCCACGTAGGTGACGCTCCCCGCGGCCGCGGCGGGCGTGCCGGTGAGGGCGGTGGTGCCGCCTATCGCGAGGGCGGCGGCGAGGAGTCCGCGGCCCAGCAACTGCCGTGCGGGCACAGCTCTGTTGGTCATGACGCAACAACCTTTCTGGCGGTCGGGTGCGGCCAGAAGCTAGGTGCGTCCGGTGATCGAGTCAATGCGTTCTCGTCGATTGATCGAGTTTCGATCAGCTGGTGGGCGATTGGTCGATCAGCGGGTGGGTGATTGGTCGTTCCTGGCACGTGCCTCCGGGGTCCCGCCGGGTGAGAGTTCACGAATGGTGCGGGGCCGAGTCGTCGTAGTTCCCCGGCCCCGGTCACTCCTGCGGGCCCCGGCCCGTCAGAACCCGGCCGCCGCCGGCACCAGGCGGAGGCGGCAGGTGTCCAGTGCACAGTCGATATGAACGTCGAGGCGTGGGTCGGGGGCCAGTACGGAAAGACGGTGCATCGTCAGCATCGCGTCCCAGGCCGAGGTCCCGGCCAGGGAGGACGGGCTCCAGGTGACGTCTTCGAGGTGGGTCCAGAGGTGGCCACCGAAGCCCAGATGAATCGTTCCTGCCCGGGATTCCTCCTCATCGAGGGCTCGACGGGCCGCCGTCAGGAAGGTCACGGCATGCTCGGCCCCGAGCGCCGAGACGACGACCCGGAGATGGGCGGCGATCAGGGAGGTCACCTCGGCCCAGTCGGCCACATCACCGAAACGCTCGCACAGACGTACGTTCAACAGGTGTTCCATGTCAGTGGTCATGCATGCACAGATACGTTTCCGCCGCCCATGGCGGCCGTCACGACACGCGGGAGCCGGAGTCCACCCCCCGTACGGAGTGATCGTCCGGCATGCCGGCGCCGGACCGGAGTACGCCCGAGGGCCGGGGGGCCCCCCACGCCCCCCCCCCCCGGGGGGGGGGTGGGGGGCCGGTGAAAACAGCGCCGGCACCCGCAAATGGGACAACCCCCCGGGGGGGGGTGGGCGGCCCCGGGGA